>NZ_JBXWRZ010000027.1:0-42547 GCF_059613165.1 Ruegeria sp. BHSB172 | reverse complement strand
CCTTGATGATCCTGATCGACCTGATCGAACAGCTCCGGCGCTTTGGTGACGTCAATCTGTCCTTCGGCCAGTTGCTGCAACTGACGCTGCTGAACACGCCGGCGGCGATCTCGGAAATGCTGCCCCTGCTGATGATCCTGTCCACCATCGCGCTGTTCGTCGGACTGGCGCGCAGTTCCGAACTGGTAGTGACCCGCGCCATCGGTCGGTCGGGCATCCGTGCGCTGGCCGCACCGGCCACGGTGGCGCTGTTGGTCGGCTGTCTCGCCGTGGCCTTCCTGAATCCGATCGCGGCGGCCACGTCGGAAAAATACCGCAACATGTCAGACCTCTACAAGAACGGCGGCAGTTCGACCCTTTCGATCAGCCGCGACGGCCTGTGGCTGCGCCAGGGATCAGCTCAGGGACAGTCGGTGATCAACGCGCGCAGCACCACAAGCGGCGAAACCCTCGAGTTGCGCGACGTGACGATCATCACCTTCGGCCCCGAGGGTATTCCAAACCGCCAGATCGTCGCCCGCCGCGCCATGCTAGAGGACGGCAACTGGGTTCTGCGCGACGCCAAAGACTGGTCGCTGGCCGACGGCGAAAATCCCGAAACCCAGGCGACCAAACACCAGACCCTCAGGCTGGCCACGACGCTGACCCGCGATCGCATCCTCGACACGTTGGGCCAGCGGGATTCCGTTTCGGTCTATGACCTGCCGCAACTGATCCGCGATCTGCGCGAGGCCGGCTTTTCGACCAAGCAATACGAGGTCTGGATGCATGTTCAGCTCGCGCGTCCGCTGTTTTTGGTTTCGATGGTCCTGATTGGGGCGGCGTTTACCATGCGCCATGTCCGGTTCGGGGGCACCGGCATCGCGGTTCTCAGCGCCGTTCTGCTGGGCTTCGCCATCTATTTCATCCGCAACTTCGCACAGATCCTCGGAGAAAACGGACAATTGCCGATCTACCTCGCGGCCTGGGCGCCGCCCTTTGCCGCCATCCTGTTGTCGCTTGGCCTGCTTTTGCATGTGGAGGATGGCTGATGCGCCGGCTCGCGACCTTGCTGCTGACGGCTGCGCTGGCCGCGGGCACCCCTTGGCTCGCCACCGCGCAGCCCAGCCAACCCGACACCGCCACACGGCAACAGCAGGACCCGCCCGCCCTGCTGGTGGCCGACAAGGTATTCGTCACCGCCGATGGAAAGCTGGTCGCGGAAGGCAATGTCGAGGCCTTCCAAGGCGATGTCCGGCTGACCGCGCAGCGCATTACCTATGACCGCGAGACGGGCGGCCTGACGCTGGAGGGTCCGATCCGCATCGACCAAGGTGGACAGGCCACCGTTCTGGCCGATTCGGCCGAGTTGGATGACGGTCTGCGCAACGGGCTGCTGACCGGCGCCCGCATGGTCTTTGACCAGCAAGTCCAGATCGCCGCCGTTCAGGCGACCCGCGCCGCTGGACGCTACACGCAGTTCAGCAAGGTCTCAGCGACCTCGTGCTACGTTTGCGCCGATGGTCGTCCGCCGCTGTGGCAGATCCGCGCACGCAAAGTGATCCACGACCAGGTGGAACGGCAGCTTTATTTCGAAGGCGCACAGTTCCGCGTGATGGACGTGCCGGTATTCTATTTCCCCACCCTGCGCCTGCCCGACCCCACGCTGGACAGGGCAACCGGGTTCTTGGTGCCATCCATCAGAACGACGTCGCAGCTGGGAACCGGGGTTCAGGTCCCGTATTTCTTCAAGCTCGGCGACCATCGCGACCTGACCGTCACGCCCTATGTGTCTTCCAAGACCCGCACGCTGGGCCTGCGCTATCGGCAGGCGTTCAAACGCGGACGCATTTCGTTCGAGGGGGCCTATACCCGCGACGACATCCTGCCGGGAGAAGGCCGCGGATATCTGTTCGGGTCCGGATGGTTCAACCTCAGGAACGATTTCCGCCTGACCTTCGACATCCAGGCCGCGTCAGATGACGGCTATTTGGCCGATTACGGCCTGCCCGACTATGACCGACTGCGCAGCGAACTCGCGCTGGAACGGATCAAGCGCGACACCGCGTTCCGTACCAGCTTCATTCACTACAAGACCTTGCGCGACAGCGAGAATCAGGACGAAATCCCTTCGCGCGTGTTCGACCTGTTCTACGAAAAGCGCTATTTCCCGACCACTCTGGGCGGTGAAGTCCGGTTGGGTTTCGAAACCCACTCCCATACCCGCACCAGCGACGCCGACATCACCGGCCGCGACGTCGCCCGCGCGAGTTTCGACGCCGAATGGCTGCGCAGTTGGACCTTCGCAACCGGCCTGCGCGCCGATGTCGAGATGGGCGCATCGGTCGATACGTTCGACATCCGCAACGACAGCGCCTATCCAGATCAGCTCAGCCGCGCGACCCCGCGGGCGGCGCTGACCCTACGCTATCCCATGACTCGGCGCGAATCCTCGGGGGCGACGCAATTCCTGGAACCTATCGCCCAGATCGGCTGGACCCACGTGTCCGACACGAACGTGCCCAACGACGAAAGCACTTTTCAGGAGTTCGACCAGGGCAACCTGCTGTCGATGTCCCGGTTCCCGGCCCCCGATCGGCGAGAGGATTCAACAACCGCCGTGATCGGCGTCAACTGGGCCCGCTATGCGGCCGGCGGCTGGCAGGCCCTGGCCACGATCGGACAGGTTTTCCGCGCCGATGCTGATCCGAACTTCACCCTGACCTCGGGGCTGCAAGGCACGTCCTCGGACCTTCTCCTGGCCGGTCAGATCAAGACCGCCAACAACCTCTCGCTGGCGGGGCGCGCCCTGCTGGATGGGGATTTCAGCTTTACCAAGGCCGAATTGCGCGGTGACTGGAAGGGCAACAGCACCTCTTTATCGGGCAGCTACATCTGGCAGGAGCCCGACCCGGCCGAGAACCTCGATGACGAGATTTCCGAAATTCGGTTGACGGCGCTCCACCGTTTGAACGAAAACTGGCGGACGCGCGCGCTGGCCCGCTATGATCTGGCCGAATCCGAGCCGCTCAGATTTGGCTTGGGCCTGACCTATGAAAACGAATGCGTGCAGGTAAACATGTCCGTCAGCCGGCGATATACGTCGTCATCGACTATTGAGCCCACGACGGAATTCGGCTTTACCGTTGCACTGACAGGATACGCCGTCGAAGGCGGGGGCAAAAAGTACAAGAGACAATGCAGTTGATTTCAGCTATCTCCACCTTTCTTCGTTCCGGTTTTCTGAAATCGGCGGCGCCCCTGCTGGCAGCGGCCCTGATCTCGGCGCTGCCGCATCAGGCCCCGGCCCAAAGCCTGTTCGCCCCCGCCATCCGGGTCAACCAGGACATCATTACCTGGTACGAACTGGAACAGCGGCAGCGGTTCCTCGAGGTCCTGGGCATTCCCGGCAGTTCAGAGCCCGAGGTCCGCAAGGCCCTGATCGACGAGCGGCTGCGCAAGCAGGCCATGCGCGAAGCCGGCATTCAGCCCACCCCCGAGGATATCCAGCTTGCGATCGATGAATTCGCCGCTCGCGGCCAGTTGGCGCCCGACCAGTTCCTGCAGGCGCTGACCGACTCGGGGGTCGACCCCGAAACCGTGCGAGACTATGTCGGCAATCAATTGGCTTGGCGCGACTATGTCAGTTCGCGCTTCATTTCTCAGGCCCGGCCCACACCCGACGAGATCAACCGCGCCATGGGCCAGTCCGGTGGCGGCGGGCTTCAGGTCCTGCTGTCGGAAATCATCATTCCCGTCACCCCCCAGACCCTTGCCCAGGCCGAGGCGCTGGCAGACGAGATCGCTCAGGTCAAGACCATCGACGCTTTCTCGGCCGCGGCCACGCAATATTCGGCCGCCCCGACGCGCGAGAACGGCGGGCGCCTCGATTGGCTGAATATCTCCAATCTGCCGCCGGTCCTGCAGCCCGTGATACTGGGCCTCAAGACCGGTGAAGTGACCCCTCCGCTGACGCTGCCGAATGCCGTCGCCCTGTTCCAGTTGCGCGGCCTGCGCGAGGTCGCAACCGGAGCGCCGCGGTACTCCAAGATCGACTACGCCGCCTATTATCTTCCCGGCGGCCTCAGCCCCGAAACCTTGAAACGCGCGGCCGAGCTCAAGGAAACCGTCGACACTTGCGACGACCTGTACGGCATCGCCAAGGGTCAACCGCCCGAAGTGCTCGACCGCGTTGAGGCCAGCCCGTCGGAGATTCCGCGCGATTTCGCGGTCGAACTCGCCAAGCTCGACCCGAACGAAGTGTCCTCCACGCTGACCCGCAACAATGGCCAGACGCTGGTGTTCCTCATGCTGTGCGGCCGCACCCGCGACCTGGGCGAAGACACCTCGCGCGAGGACGTGGCCAACGCGCTGACCCAACAGCGGCTGCAAGCCTTTGCCGACAGCCTTCTGGAACAACTGCGCGCCGACGCCACGATCATCGAGCAATGACCGCGCCCATCGCGCTCAGCTGCGGCGAGCCCTCGGGCATCGGTCCGGAAATCGCCGCCAAGGCCTGGGCCGCGTTGCGCGACAGCTGCCCGTTCTTCTACATCGGCGATCCCGACCACCTGCCGGACGATATCCCCACGACCAAAATCACAGACCCCGCCCAAGTGGCTGACATCTGCGCAGAGGCGCTGCCGGTGTTGCCGCTGGCTTTTCCCGCCCCCAACCTGCCCGGCTGCCCCGATCCGGCCAATGCGCCCTCGGTGATCGATGCTATCGAAACCGGCGTGTCGCTGGTGCAATCGGGCGCGGCCTCGGCCCTCTGCACGGCACCGATCCACAAGAAGGCCCTGATCGACGGCGCCGATTTCGCTTACCCAGGACATACCGAGTTTCTGGCGGCGCTCGCAGGCCGCTCCCGCGTAGTGATGATGCTGGCCAGCGACCAACTCCGCGTGGTGCCCGCCACGATCCACATCCCGCTGTCGCAGGTGCCCTCGCGGCTCACGCCCGACCTGCTGCGCGACACGATCGCGATCACCGCCGATGGACTGCGTCGCCAATTCGGCATCCCACATCCTCGCATCGCGGTGACCGGACTCAACCCCCATGCCGGCGAGGGTGGCAAGATGGGTCGCGAGGAACTGGACTGGATCGCGCCCCTGCTATCCGATCTTGCGCCCGACTGCTACACCGTCACCGGCCCGCACCCCGCCGACACGATGTTCCACGCCGCCGCACGCGCCCAATACGATGCCGCGATCGCCATGTATCACGATCAGGCGCTGATCCCGATCAAGACGCTCGATTTCGACCGTGGCGTGAACGTGACCCTGGGCCTGCCCTTCATCCGCACCTCGCCCGACCATGGCACCGCGCTCGACATCGCCGGGAAAGGCGTCGCCAACCCCACCAGCTTGATCGAGGCGCTGAAACTCGCCCAACGCATGGCACAAAGCACTTGATCCTTCATCTGGCCCCAAATATCCCCGCCGGAGGCAATAAATGTCTGGCGCACCGCCTGCACCTCGCGCCACGGTAACCGGATCATGAGCGCAATCGACACCCTCCCCCCGCTGCGCGAGGTCATCGCCAAGCACCAGCTCTCGGCCCGCAAGTCGCTGGGCCAGAACTTCCTGCTCGATCTCAACCTGACCGCCAAGATCGCCCGGCAGGCCGGCGACCTGAGCCAATGCGACGTGCTGGAGATCGGCCCCGGCCCCGGAGGCCTGACCCGCGGTTTGCTGGCCGAAGGTGCGCGAAAGGTGGTGGCGGTGGAAAAAGACACCCGCTGCATCGCCGCGCTTCAGGAAATCGCTGCTGCTTATCCCGGGCGGCTTGACGTCATCAATGGTGACGCTCTCGAAATCGATCCAACTGAACACCTGACGCCGCCCATCCGCGTGGCGGCCAATCTGCCCTACAATGTCGGGACCGAACTGCTGGTGCGCTGGCTGACCCCGCCGGAATGGCCACCCTTCTGGCAAAGCCTGACCCTGATGTTCCAGCGCGAGGTGGCCGAACGCATCGTGGCGCAGCCCGGCACCAAGGCCTATGGCCGACTTGCGATCCTGGCCCAGTGGCGGGCTGAGGCGCGCATTGCCATGTCCCTGCCCCCCGGTGCGTTCACGCCGCCGCCCAAGGTCAGCAGCGCCGTGGTCCACTTGACCGCCCTTCCCGAACCACGCTTTCCGGCGGATGCCGACACCCTGTCACGCGTCGTGGCCGCTGCGTTCAATCAGCGCCGCAAGATGCTGCGCGCGGCGCTCAAGGGGCTGGCCCCCGATATCGAGGACCGCCTGACAGCCGCAGGCATCAAGCCGACTGATCGTGCCGAGCAAGTCTCGCTCGAAGCCTTCTGTGCGCTGGCACAGGAATTGCGGAAAGCCTGACAGTCTGACCAAGAAAAAGCCCCGGCGCAGATGCCCGGGGCCTGTTCGTTGGCGCAAGTCCGGCCGACTATTCAGCCGCTTCAGGCGCATCGCCTCCTTGCACAGGTGGCTCGGTTTCGGCCGGCGCCACCTTGTGTTTGCGACCGCGCGGACGGCGCGCGGGCTTTTCCTTCGGCTCAGACGCGTCGGCTGTACCGCCCTTGCTCTCTGGAGTTTCAACCAGCCCGGATTCAGGCGAATCCGCATCGCTATCCAAATCCAACACATCCGGCTGCGGCGCTTCGGCCGGATCCGCCCGGCGCGCAGCTTCCCGCTCCTGCCGCTCGGCCCGTTCACGGTCACGTTCGGCCTGCCGCTCGCGGTTCTGCCGCTCCTGCTCCTCGCGGCGTGCTTCCATCTCACGCTGCGCTTCGCTCAGCATACGCAGATAGTGCTCGGCATGTTGTTGAAAGTTTTCGGCAGCCACGCGGTCATTGGCCAGCTGTGCATCGCGCGCCAGCTGGTTGTACTTGTCAATGATCTGCTGCGGCGTGCCGCGCACCTTTCCCTCGGGTCCCGAGCTGTCGAAAACCCGGTTAACGACGTTGCCACCAGAGGGGCGATTGCGGTTGTTCTTTGCCCGCGAGCGGGATTTGGAGGATCTCATCTTACTGTACGTCAGCCTTGTCTTGCACTGTCGATCCGCCCGAAGTCTGCGCTGCTCTGTGGCTTGTGCCTTTGCGGGACTGTCGACGTTTTTGGGCTTGGCGTCAGGGGTGCGCCGAAAGGGCGTCAACCGCGCTGACTAACCCGAGTAAACATGTCCTGACGGCGCAGACAAGGGGTTAAAGTTCAAAATGCCGGGTTTTTTTACCGCGACCGGCGTAAATCGGCCTCAGAATCCACGGCTAGTCCGGCATTTTGGCGCCAACAACCCGGTCGCGTCCATCCAGATCGGGGATCACGCGGATATCCACCAACCCCGCCGCGTCGAACAACGCGCTGACCGCCTGCGCCTGTGTCGGGCCGATTTCCACCAGAAGTCGTCCACCGGGCATCAGGTGATCAGGGGCGCCCGCCGCAATCCGGCGATAGGCGTCCAGCCCGTCCGCTTCATCCGTCAAGGCCAGACGCGGTTCGTGCTCGCGCACTTCGGGCGCCAAACCGTCCATCTCATCGAGCGCTATATAGGGCGGATTGGAAACGATCAGGTCGAAATACCCGCCAATGTTTTCAAACCAGTCCGAGCGCAGGATCTCTGCCCGATCCTGCACCCTATGGACCACCGCATTGGCGCTGGCCTGCAGACAGGCGGCCTCGCTCAGATCGACGCCCAGCCCGGTTGCGCTGGTGCGTTCCGCCAGCAGGGTGATCAGGATGCAGCCCGAGCCGACGCCCAGATCCAGCACGCGGTCAAACGGCTGGCTCAGGGCCGCTTCGATCAGCGCTTCGGTCTCGGGGCGCGGGTCCAGCACGTCGCGGCTGACGCGGAAGCGTCGGCCGTAGAATTCGCGCTCGCCCAGCAGATGGGAAACCGGAACCCGGATCGCGCGCAGCGACACCAGTTGCTCATAGCGTTCGGCGATCTCGGGCGAGAGCTCTTCGGGTGCGATCAGGGTCACGCGGCTGGCCTCGATCCGGGCGGCATGGGCCAGCAGGACCCGGGCGTCCCGCGCTGGGTCGTCCACACCGGCCGCCCGCAGGCGCGCGGTGGCGGCCACCATGGCCTGTGCCGCTGTCAGCGCCGCGATCATTGCGCCATCTCCGCAAACAGGCGCGCCTGATCGTCGGCCGTCAGCGCGTCGATCACCTCGTCCAGATCACCCTGCATCACCTGGTCCAGCTTGTAGAGCGTCAGGTTGATCCGGTGATCTGTCATCCGGCCCTGCGGGAAATTATATGTACGGATGCGCTCGGAGCGGTCGCCCGACCCTACCTGGCTGGCCCGGTCGGCCGAGCGTTCACTGTCGATCCGCTGACGCTCGAGGTCATAGAGACGCGTCTTGAGCACCTGCATGGCGATCTCGCGGTTGCGGTGCTGCGATTTCTCGGAACTCGTAACCACGATCCCGGTCGGCAGGTGGGTGATCCGTACCGCCGAGTCGGTGGTGTTCACGTGCTGCCCACCCGCGCCCGAACTGCGCATCGTGTCGATGCGCAGGTCGTTCGGGTCGATCTGGATGTCCACGTCCTCGGCCTCGGGCAGAACCGCCACCGTCGCCGCCGAGGTGTGAATCCGACCGCCGCTCTCGGTTTCGGGAACGCGTTGAACGCGGTGCACGCCGGACTCGTATTTCAGCCGGGCAAAGACGTTGTCGCCCTTGATATGGGCCACCACTTCCTTGATGCCGCCCAGTTCGGTCTGCTGTTCTTCGATGATCTCGAACTGCCAGCCACGCGCCTCGGCATAGCGCTGATACATCCGCAGCAGGTCGCCCGCAAACAGAGCCGCCTCGTCGCCGCCGGTGCCGGGGCGGATCTCCAGCATCGCCGGCCTCGCATCGGCCGCGTCCTTGGGCAGCAACGCCAGTTGCAGCGCGTGCTCGGCCTCGGGGATGCGCGCCTTGAGCTGCGGGATCTCCTCCTCGGCCAGCTCTTTCATGTCGGGGTCGTCCAGCATCGCCTCGGCCTCGGCCAGATCGGCCCGCAACTGGCGCCAAGCTGCAATCTGTTCGACCACCGGCTTGAGGTCGGAATATTCCTTGGCCAAAGCCGCGATATCCCCACCCGAGGCGCCATCGGACATGGCCGCTTCGAGGTACTGGAATCGCTGGGTGATCTGTTCAAGACGTTCTTCGGGGATCATTGGGGCGGTGTCTATCATCCGACGGCTTTGGTCAAGGCCCCGGCTTGTGCTAAGCTATGCCCATGAAACGGATCATTGCCCTGCTGATCGTCTGCGCAACGCCCGGTCTGGCCGATGTCATCGGCCCCGGTGGCAAGGTGCAGGATTGCTATTGCACCGACACATCCGGTGCGCGGGTCGAACTGGGCGAGATGGTCTGCCTGCAGGTCGATGGCCGGATGTTCATGGCCCAGTGCCAGATGTCGCTGAACGTGCCGATGTGGCGCGAGGTGTCCGAGGGGTGCCTGTCTTCAGGACTGCACAGCCGCCAGCCAACCGTCGACCCGGGTGCGATTGACGTCGAAATCCCGTCGGCCAAATCGTAACCGTCCATAGATGCGCAGCGTGTCGCCGTCCTGCTGGGCAGTGGTGTAGTCGGGAAAGCCGAACACCCGGCTGCGGGTCACATAGGTGATCAGGCCCTCATCCACCGATCCGGCCAGCACCGTCGTGCGCGGCGTCGCCCGCGCCTCCTTGTCCAGCCGCGCGAGGCCGTCCGGTCCGGTCTGCACCACGCGGATCACGCCTCCGGGCAGGTCACGATCTGCCTCGGCCACGACCGGCACATGCCAGCGCGCGGGATCGGACGGTGCCAGCCGCACATAGAGGCCAAGCGCGACAACCGCTGCGACGACCAACCAAAAAACCATGCGTTTCATTCCATTCAGACCCTCCGGCAGAACCCTAACCGCCCGCCGGTACGGGGCAAGACCTGCCGGCCTCGCCTACCGTAACGTCACGCCGGGCAGGATACACAGCAGCTCGAACAGCAGGTTTGCCGCCGTCAGCGCGGTGTTGCCCGACGGATCATAGGGCGGAGAGACCTCGACCAGGTCGCAGCCCACCACGTTCATACCCCCCAGCGCGTGTATCAACTGCAGCGCCTGCGGCGTGGTCAGGCCGCCGATCTCGGGCGTGCCGGTGCCGGGGGCGTAGGCCGGATCCAGGCTGTCGATGTCGAACGAGATATAGACCGGGTGATCGCCCACCGTCTTGCGGATCTGCGCACCGATCTCGGTCAGATTCTGTTGCCACAACTCCCACGCAGGAAACTGGCGGAACCCCCATTCGCGCGCCTCGGTGAAATCGCTGGCCGCATAGCCCGACCCCCGAATGCCGACCTGAAAGGTCTTGTCGGGCACGATCAGCCCCTCTTCATACGCGCGGCGGAATACCGTTCCGTGGGTCTCGCGCTCGCCGAACATCTCGTCATTGATGTCGGCATGGGCGTCCACATGCACCAGAGCAACGGGGCCGTGTTTGGCGGCAACGGCCCGCAGGATCGGCAGAGTGATCGAATGATCGCCCCCCATCGCCACCGGGGTCACCCCCTGCGCCAGGATCGCGTCATAGCTTGCCTTGATAATCCGCAGGCTGTCGGCCAGCGAGAATGTGTTGATCGCCAGATCTCCGATATCGGCGATCTGGAAGCTGTCGAAAGGCGCGGCCAGCGTGGCCATGTTGTAGGGCCGGATCATCGCGCTTTCGGCGCGGATCTGCTTGGGGCCGAACCGGGTGCCCGACCGCCACGAGGTTCCAATATCCATCGGCACGCCCAGCACAGCCACGTCCAGCCCCGCCAGTCTATCGGCCGCGGGCAACCGCATGAAGGTGTTGGGCCCGGAAAACCGCGCCAGATCATTGCCGCTGATGGGTTGGTTGAATTGGCTCATGGCGTCTGCGCCCCCTGTCCCGTTGGTTCACCTTATACCGGCCATAGCAAAACCATGGCCAACCAATGGTTAAAGCCGCCCGTCTTTCGCCAGTTTGTTCCATCCCAGCAGGCACACGATCTGGGTCGCCACATGCGCCCCCGCGATCGCTGTGGCGCCGGACGTGTCAAACGGCGGAGACACCTCGACCACGTCGCCCCCCTTGATGTTGATCCCGGCGATGTCGCGCAGGATGATCTGCGCCTGGATCGAACTGAGCCCACCCCAGACCGGGGTGCCGGTGCCAGGGGCAAAGGCCGGGTCCAATCCGTCGATGTCAAAGCTCAGATAGACCGGGCTGTCGCCCAGGATACCCTTGATCTTCTGCGCAACGGCGGCTGGTCCGGATTCATAGACCTCGCGCGCGTCGATGATGTTGACGCCCAGCGTATCCTCGTTGGTGGTGCGGATCCCCACCTGGACCGAGCGTTTCGGGTCCACGATCCCTGACTTCACCGCCTTGTAGAACATGGTGCCGTGGTCCACCCGGCTCATGTCGTCATCGGCCCAGGTGTCGGTATGGGCGTCGAACTGCAACAGCGACATCGGACCGTATTTCTCGGCATAGGCCTTAAGGATCGGAAAACTGATATAGTGGTCGCCCCCCAGCGTGACCGAGGCCACATCCGCCGCCAGAATGGTGCGGATATGGTCGGTCAACGTGTTGGGAAAGGCGGGAATGTTGGCATAGTCATAGGCCATGTCGCCATAGTCGATGATCGCCAGCTCGCTGAGCGCATCGAAAGGCCAACCATAGGGCGCATCGGGCGATTGCAGGGCGCTGGCCTCGCGGATCGCGCGCGGGCCCAGACGGGTGCCGGGGCGGTTGGTCACCGCCTGATCGAACGGCACGCCGGTCACTGCGATATCGGCGCCGGTCAGATCCTTGGTGTACAGCCGCCGCAGAAAGGACGTGGCCCCGCCAAAGGTGTTTTCATAGCTCAACCCCTTCAGGTCGGGGTTGGTAAAGGCCTCATCGACCTGATTTTTCGCGTCTTCCAATGCCATTTTGGCCCGTATCCTCCCTGATATCGACCGGACCGTCAGGTCAACGGCTGCGCCTTTTCGACGATGCGCGCAAAAAACGAGGCACCCACTGGTGCGATCTCGTCGTTGAAATTGTACTTGGGGTGATGCAGCCCCGGCCCGTCGCCCTGCCCCAGGAACAGATAGGCGCCCGGGCGCTCCTGCAGCATGTACGAGAAGTCCTCGGCCCCCATCTCGCGGCCCGAATTTGCGATCACCCGATCGGCGCCTGCCACTTCGCGCGCCACCTCGGCGGCGAAACCGGTCTTGTCCGCATCGTTGACCGTGGCCGGATAGCCCACGACGTAATCCAGCGTCGCCGTGACCCCATAGGATGCCGCCTGCCCCTGCACGATTTCTTCAAGACGGGTCATCACCATCTTCTGCACCGCCGGATCGAAGGTCCGGACGGTGCCGTTCAGATAGGCGGTGTCGGGGATCACGTTGTTCACGGTCCCGGTGTGGATCTGGGTGACCGAGATCACCAGATCGTCCAGCGCATAGTGGTTGCGGCTGACGATGGTCTGGATTGCCTGCGCGATTCCGCAGGCGGCCATGACCGGGTCGCGCGTGTCGTGTGGCATGGCACCGTGGCCACCCACGCCCTGAATGTGGATGTCGAACGTATCGACCGCCGCCATGATCGGCCCGGGCGTGGTATAGAATGCGCCCTCGGCAAAGCCCGGCGCATTGTGCAGCGCATAGACCTCGGCGATGTCGAACCGGTCCATCACGCCCTCTTTGACCATGATATCGGCGCCGCCTCCCTCTTCTTCGGCGGGTTGGAACAGCAAAGCCACGCGGCCCCGGAAATTCCGCGTCTCGGCCAGGTACCGCGCCGCGCCCAGCAGCATTGTGGTGTGCCCGTCATGCCCGCAGGCATGCATCTTGCCGGGATTCTTCGAGGCATATGCCACCCCGGTCTGCTCCTCGATCGGCAGCGCATCCATGTCGGCGCGCAACCCGATCGTGGGGCCATCGCCCTGCCCGTTGATGATCGCCACGATCCCTGTCTGCGCGATCCCTTCGTGCAACTCGTCCACGCCGAACTCGCGCAGCCGCTCGGCCACGAAGGCGGCGGTCTGGTGGCAATCGAATTCCAGTTCCGGGATCGTGTGCAGGTGCTGGCGCCATTCGGCCATGTCGGCGGCGTAATCGGCAATGCGGTTGACGACGGGCATCGGGGGTGGACTCCTGATCCAAGCTGCGGGATGGATGCATCTGACACCGGAACAAGGGGCTTCGCAATGGTTGAAAATCCACTGATCCACGATACCGACGCCGGAATCGAGCGGCTGCTGGAGATCATGCGCCGCCTGCGCGACCCGGACACCGGCTGCCCGTGGGATATCGAGCAGGATTTCGCCACCATCGCCCCCTACACGATCGAAGAGGCCTATGAGGTCGCCGACGCCATCGAACGCCAGGCCTGGGACGAGCTCAGGGGCGAGCTGGGCGACCTGCTGTTCCAGTCGGTCTTTCACGCCCAGATGGCCGAAGAGGCCGGGCATTTCACCTTTCAGGACGTGGTGCGTACCATGGCCGACAAGATGGTGGCCCGCCACCCGCATGTCTTCGGCGACGAATCCCGCGACAAGTCCGCCGAACAGCAGACCCGCGACTGGGAGGCGATCAAGGCCGCCGAGCGCGCCGGAAAGGAACAAAAGGGCGCGCTGGACGGTGTCGCCGCCAACCTGCCGGCCCTGCTGCGCGCCTACAAGCTGCAGAAACGCGCCGCGCGGGTGGGCTTCGACTGGCCCCATGCGGGCCATGTGCTGGACAAGATCGCCGAAGAGGCCGCCGAACTGGCAGAGGCGCGCGACCAGATGGACGCCGACGCGCTCGAGGACGAATTCGGCGACCTGCTGTTCGTGATCGTCAATCTCGGCCGCCATCTGGGCGTCGAGCCCGAGGCCGCCCTTCGCCGCACCAACGCCAAGTTCACCCGGCGCTTCAACAAGATCGAGGAACGCCTCGCCGAACGCGGCAAGACGCCCGAACAGAGCACGCTCGAGGAGATGGACGCCCTGTGGGACGAGGTGAAGGCCGAAGAGCACCGCGCGAACGGCAAACTCCCGCCGGTCAAGGCCGCAAGCGACGCCTGAAACCGCTGGACAAGCCCAGCCGCGCTTGCCAGTGTCCGCCCTCACCATCCCCCCGGAGACCCCATGACCGCCCGCAAAATCATCATCGACACCGACCCCGGACAGGACGACGCCGTCGCCATCCTGCTGGCCTTGGCCAGCCCCGAAGAGATCGAGGTGCTGGGCATTACCGCCGTCGCGGGCAACGTGCCGCTGGAGCTGACCGCCAGGAACGCCCGCATCGTCTGCGAACTGGCGGACCGAACCGACGTGCCGGTCTATGCGGGCTGCGACGCGCCGCTGAAACGCAAGCTGGTCACCGCCGAGCACGTGCACGGCAAGACCGGCCTCGACGGCCCCGACCTGCCCGACCTCAAGATGGAGCTGGCCCAGGGCAACGCCGTCGATTTCATCATCCACACCCTGCGCCGCCACCCGCCCGGCACCGTCACCCTCTGCCCGCTGGGGCCGCTGACCAACATCGCCACGGCCTTTCAGAAAGCCCCCGACATCATCGAGCGGGTGCAGCAGATCGTGCTGATGGGTGGTGCCTATTTCGAGGTCGGCAACATCACCCCGGCCGCTGAATTCAACATTTATGTCGATCCCGAAGCCGCTGACATCGTGTTCAAATCCGGCGTCGATATCGTGGTCATGCCGCTGGATGTCACGCACAAAGCGCTGGTCACCAAACAGCGCAACGACGCCTTCCGCGCCCTTGGCACCAAGGTCGGCATCGCGGTGGCCGAGATGACTGATTTCTTCGAACGTTTCGACAAGGAGAAGTACGGAAGCGAGGGCGCGCCCCTGCACGATCCCTGC
The DNA here is from genome assembly GCF_059613165.1 of Ruegeria sp. BHSB172. Taxonomy (NCBI): domain Bacteria; kingdom Pseudomonadati; phylum Pseudomonadota; class Alphaproteobacteria; order Rhodobacterales; family Roseobacteraceae; genus Ruegeria; species Ruegeria sp. BHSB172. The sequence goes on along the minus strand of NZ_JBXWRZ010000027.1, from coordinate 27,759 downwards.
GTGACCGCCTATCTGATCCGCCCCGAGCTCTTCTCGGGCCGACACGTCAACGTCGAGATCGAAACCCAGTCGGACCTCACCCTTGGCATGACCGTCGCCGACTGGTGGGGCGTCACCGACCGAAAGCCCAACGCGCTGTTCATCGGCGATCTGGACGCCGACGGGTTCTTTGCCCTGCTCACCGAACGGCTGGCCCGGCTATGAGCGCCGCCCTGCGCCTTGCCCGCCCCGACGACCTTGATCGGCTGATGGGTCTGGTCGCCGCCTTTCACGCCGAGGCAGGGATCGAACAGGACCCCGACCAGCGCCGCGCGGCCCTTGCGCCGCTGCTCGAGGGCATCCCGCACGGCTGCATCTACCTGATCGGCCCCGCGCGCGCACCGCTGGGCTATGTCATCCTGACCTTCGGCTGGTCGGTCGAGTTCGGGGGCATGGACGGGTTCGTGGACGAAATCTACATCCGCCCCGCCATTCGCGGCCGCGGCATCGCTACCGAAGTTCTTCAAGCCCTGCCCAAGGCACTGGCCGGGGCCGGCCTGACGGCCCTGCACCTTGAGGTGGATCGAACCAACGAGGCCGCGCAGAAACTGTACCTTCGAACCGGCTTCAAACCGCGCGACCGCTACATGCTGATGAGCAAGACGCTCTAGCGCGACTCACCGCGGAAGATCAGGCTGGGGCTATAGTACATCTCTTGCACCGGATCATTCTGCGACACCGGTTCACCGGTGATCGGGTAGGTGCCAGGCCCCGCACAGGCCGCCAGAACACCGACGGAAAGCATCGAAATCACGAGAAGGATTCTTGAAGCAGACATCACGTTCTCCTTTCTGCTGTACCGTCAGACTACGCCCGTCGCTGCGGTGCGCGTAGGTAAAAGTTCACACATAATCACATTTATGTTTGCTTTTTTTCGCAATTCCGACCCTCCAAAACTGAGGTTTTGGGCAATTCCACTGCAATTCCCTAGGCTTCGGCGGTATCGCCCCGCAGCGACATTTCAAAGAACAATAATTGCCCTCGGGCGATTTCGGGAATGTCGGAATAGGCACCGCGTAGCTTGAACCCCAAGGATAGGTACAGCCGAGTCGCCGCCTTAAGCGGTTTTCCGGTGTCCATCCGGATCATCTCGAACCCGTCCTTGCGGCACTGGGCAATCAGTTCCTGCATGATCGCACACCCCGCGCCAGTACCCCGAGCAGCCTCGGTCACGAATACGCGCTTGATCTCAGCGATACCCGGCCCGATTGTCTGGAACATCCCGCAGCCCACCGCCTGCCCGTCCAGCATCGCCAGCCGGGTCCCGCCCTTGGGCGGCATATGCTCGACCTCGATGGCCGCCAGAACGGAGGCATATTTCTCGGGCGGATAGAACGTGTTGACGACCTGCCGCGACCGTTCGTCCAGTGTCAGTAGAAAGGCGTGATAGTCCCAACACAAACGCCGGACAGCATCAAACTGGTCCGGCGTTTTAGGTTCAATGATGCTGAGCATTAGGGACCCCCGGCCAATGTCGGGGATCAGACTAGCAGCTTGTTGCTTACTTGCGAAGGATCGAACGCCCCGCGTATTCCGCGACCTCGCCTAGCGTTTCCTCGATGCGGATCAGCTGGTTGTACTTGGCCAGCCGGTCCGACCGCGCCAGCGAGCCGGTCTTGATCTGACCGCAGTTGGTCGCCACGGCCAGATCGGCGATGGTGGCGTCCTCGGTCTCGCCCGAGCGGTGGCTCATCACGTTGGTGTAGCGGGCGCGATGCGCCATATCCACGGCTCGCAGCGTTTCGGTCAGCGAGCCGATCTGGTTCACCTTGACCAGCATCGAGTTGGCGCAGCCCTTCTCGATCCCTTCGGCCAGGCGCGCCGGGTTGGTCACGAACAGGTCGTCGCCCACCAGCTGCACCTTGCCGCCCAACTCGTCGGTCAGCGCCTTCCAGCCGTCCCAGTCATCCTCGGACATACCGTCCTCGATCGAGATGATCGGATAGTCGTTCACCAACGCAGCCAGATAGGCCACGTTCTCGTCGCTGCTCAGAGTCTTCCCCTCGCCCGACAGGACGTATTTGCCATCCTTGTAATACTCGGTGGCCGCGCAATCGAGCGCCAGATAGATCTCGTCCCCCGGCTTGTAGCCCGCCTTCTCGATCGACTTGAGGATGAAATCCAGCGCTTCGCGGGTCGAAGCGATGTTCGGGGCAAATCCGCCCTCGTCGCCGACACCGGTGGCCAGCCCGGCCGCCGACAGTTCCTTTTTCAGGGTGTGGAACACTTCCGAACCCATGCGCACCGCCTCGCGGATGTTGCTGGCGGCCACGGGCATGATCATGAATTCCTGGATGTCGATCGGGTTGTCGGCGTGTTCGCCGCCATTGATGATGTTCATCATCGGCACCGGCAGAACCCGCGCCGAGGTGCCACCCACATAGCGATAGAGCGGCTGGGTGGTGAAGTCCGCCGCCGCCTTGGCCACGGCCAACGAGACGCCCAGAATGGCGTTCGCGCCCAGACGGCCCTTGTTGGGGGTGCCGTCCAGCTCGATCATCGCAGCGTCGATCGCCACCTGCTCGGTCGCGTCAAAGCCCACCAATTCTTCAGCGATCTCGCCATTCACGGCGGCCACGGCTTCGAGCACGCCCTTGCCCATGTACCTGGACTTGTCGCCATCGCGCTTCTCAACCGCCTCATAGGCGCCGGTCGACGCGCCCGAGGGCACGGCTGCCCGGCCCATGGTGCCGTCTTCCAGAACCACGTCCACCTCGACGGTGGGGTTGCCCCGGCTGTCCAGGATTTCGCGTGCGTGGATGTCGATGATGGTGCTCATGATACCGGTCCCTGAAAATGCGTTCGGTTGCATGCCTCATACCAGCACGCGGGGAAAAGTAAACCGGGTCCGTTATCGCTAACACGCATATTCTCCGGCCTTTAGCGCCAACAGCAGCGTGTTTGCGCCAACAGGTCAGCAGACCGCCGGAGCCATGGCCCGCGCAATGCGCCGTTCGCGGATGAACGTGTACATGCCCGACCCGATGATCAGCGACGCGCCGATCATGGTCATCAGGTCCGGTCGTTCGCCGAACATCCACATCCCGGCCAGGATCGAGAACAGCAGACGCGTATAGCGGAACGGGGTCAGGGCCGAGGCCTCGCCCACGCGCATCGCCGTGACGATGCCGAAATAGCCCAGCACGCCAAAGCCCACCGCGCCGATATAGGGGCCGACCTGCCCGGCCTGAAGCGGCACCAACGGCTGGCCCGCCATCAGCATCAGAACGCCCCCCGCCAGCGCCACCGCCGCATAGGCCTGCAACGCCACCACGGCCGAGGCCACCCGCGCGTCCAGCCGCCGGGTGATCAGATCGCGCGCAGCGATGGCGATCACCGTCGCCACCACGAACAGAGCCTCGGGGCGGAACCCGTCCAGACCCGGGCGGATGACCATCAGCACCCCGGCGAATCCGACGCCGATCGCGCTCCACCGCCGCCAGCCAACGTGTTCGCTCAGAAACAGCGCGGCCCCCATAGTCACCGCCAAGGGCATTGCCTGGAACACGGCGGCGACCGTGGACAGATCGACCAGCGACAAGGCGGTCACGAAGCTGAGCGCGCCGACGGCCTCGGTGCCCGCGCGGATCAGGGGCAAGGGCTGCCAGGCGGCCCGGTCAAAGATCCGCTTGCGCGTGACCACCGCCATCAGGGCAAAGGCCAGCCCGCAGAACAGGCCCAGAACCAGCATGACCTGCCCGGTCGGCACGGAAGTCGACAGGTGCTTGATAAACATGTCCTCAAGCGTGAAGGCGGCCATCGCCCCGATGATCAGCAGAATGCCCTGTACGTTGTTCATGCGCGCGTCTCCGTCTGGCGGGCCCGTCTTGCCCGACCGGCGCAGGAAATCCCGATTGCCTCGGTCTGGCAACCCGCAACCTGACCACGAATGATGAATTGATTTGAGCCGGCCGTTCGCGTTTCGTGATGGGTCGGTGCCGGATCAGTCCTTGTCCAGCGGCACGCCGTATAATTCCAGCCGGTGCCCTTTCAGGCGGTAGCCCAACTTGGCGGCAATCTTTTCCTGCAGAGCTTCGATTTCGGGGTCCACGAACTCGATCACCTCGCCCGAGTTCATATCGATCAGGTGATCGTGGTGGTCGCGCTCGGCATCCTCATAGCGCGCGCGCCCGTCGCCGAATTCCAGCCGCTCGAGAATTCCGGCCTCTTCGAACAGTTTGACGGTGCGATAGACGGTCGCGATCGAGATGCCCGCATCCAGCGCCGATGCGCGGGCGTAAAGCTCCTCGACATCCGGATGGTCGTCGCTTTGTTCCAGAACGGTCGCGATGGTCCGGCGCTGGCCGGTCATGCGCAGGCCTTTGGCTTCGCAACGCGCGATGATCGTGTCCGGCATGGCACCCCTCAGAATCCGTTCGGGTCTCTGTCTTAGTCTGTCCGCACGGGTTTCGCCACCGTGTTTTGCACCCTTGCCGACTCAACCGGCCAGGCGCAGATCGGCCCAGACCGGCAGGTGGTCCGAGGCGATATGCGCGGGCCGCTCCCCGTGCACACCGTGGGCCAGCGCCTCGAGCCCGCCGCCCAGCGCGATCCGGTCCAGCGCACCCAGAGGCTGCGCGGCGGGAAAGCTTGGCACAGGTGGCAAGAACCGCATGTCGGGAGCCAGACGGTCAAGGATCGGCTGGCGCGACCATTCGTTGAAATCCCCCGCCCAGACGGTGGGCATCCGGTCCAGCGCGCGGCCGTCCTGCCGCAAGTGAATGATCTGCTGGCGGCGCCACGCCGAGAACAGCCCCAGATGCATCCCCATCACCCGCAGTGGGCCGATATGCGTGTCGAACTCGACCCGGACCGCCCCGCGCGGTTCGAGCCCCGGCAGATCGTGATGCGCGGCGCGGCGCACCTGAATGTGGTCGCCCCGCCAGATCACGGCGTTGCCATGCCAGCCGAGGCTGCCCGCACCGCCCAGATCAACGATCTTCCACCCCGCCTCGTCCAGCATGAAATGCGGCAGCGCCGCCGGGCGCGGCGGCAGGCGTTTGTCAGCCTCTTGCAGCACCACGATATCGGCGCTCAGCCGATCCAGCACCTGCAGGATACGCTGCGGCTGGCGTCGCAGGTCCAGTCCGACGCATTTCTGGATGTTGTAGCTGGCAAGGCGCAGCTTGGGCAAAGTGGTCATCGGTTTTCTACGGTTGTACCCCGTCAGGATTCGCAGGATCGCGCCCGGACGCAAGCCGATAGTTCAGCACAGATGCCGAAACCCGCTCAGGTGCCGCAAAAGGTGGCATGCACCACCTCGTCCTGCGTGGGCGGGTGCCTCAGGTCGGCGGCGTCGGGCTGTTCCTCATAGGGTTGGGCCAGCACAGCGTTCAGCCGGTGAAACAGGGCATAGTCGCCCTGAACGGCGGCCTGGATCATCTGCTCGACCCGGTGGTTGCGCGGGATGAAGGCGGGGTTCGCCGCGTGCATCACTGCAACCGGGTCAGCCTCGCGCGTCAGCCGCGCGCGCCACCCCTCGGCCCAGCTGTCGAAAGCCGCCGGATCGGTAAACTGGTCCCGTGCCGCATCGCGGCCCAGCGCGCGGAAGGTATTGGTGAAATCGGCCTGGTTCTGCGCCATCCGCGTCAGCAGGTCCGAGATCAGTGCAAGGTCGCCGTCCTCCTCGGTGGTCAGGCCGATCTTGGCCCGGAACCGCCGAAGCCAGTGCTGCTGCATCAATTCGGGCATGGCATGTACGATCTCGGTCGCCTCTTCCACGGCGGCCTGCTTGTCCTCGATCTGCTGGATCAGCGCCGTCGCCAGCTGCGCAAGGTTCCACACCGCGATCTCGGGCTGGTTGGAATAGGCATAGCGCCCCATCCGGTCGATCGAGCTGTAGACGGTGTTCGGATGATAGCTGTCCATGAAGGCGCAGGGGCCATAGTCGATGGTTTCGCCCGAGATGGCGCAGTTGTCGGTGTTCATCACCCCGTGGATGAAGCCCACCGCCATCCATTGCGCGATCAGCGCGGCCTGTGCGTCACGCACGGCGCGCAGCAGGCCCATCGGCCCGACGGCGTCCGGGTAGTGGCGCGCGACGGCATAGTCGGTCAGCCGCTGCAGGTCGGCGATCTGGCCGCGTGCGGCGAATACCTGGAACGTGCCCACCCGCAGATGGCTTTGCGCCACGCGGGTCAGCACCGCGCCGGGCATCGGGCCCTCGCGCAGCACGACCTCGCCGGTTTCCACCGCCGCCAAGGCACGCGTGGTGGGAATGCCCAGCGCGTGCATCGCCTCGGACACGACATATTCGCGCAGAACCGGCCCCAGCCAGGCCCGCCCGTCGCCCTGCCTCGAAAACGGCGTGCGCCCGGAGCCCTTGAGTTGAATGTCTCGGCGAACCCCGTCCGTGCCCACCACCTCGCCCAGCAGCACCGCGCGCCCGTCGCCCAGCTGTGGGTTGTAGTTGCCGAACTGGTGGCCGGAATACAGCTGCGCCAGCGGCTCGGCCCCGTCCGGCAGGGTATTGCCCGCAAACACCTGGGCCATGTCCTGCGCGTCGCCGGGCGAGATGCCCAGCACCTGCGCCAGATCGTCATTGAAAGCCACCAGCCGCGGCGCGCGCACGGGCTCAGGCGACTGGCGCGCATAAAAGGCGCCGGGCAGCCGGGCATAGGAATTGTCGAAGGGGATCGTCAGGGTCATGGCGCAAACATATGATCTGTGCGCAGTATTGCCAGCACCAAATCCCATCGCCGTGAAAGGCCCGCCATGACCGCCGACCAGATCATCGACCACCTGCAGTTGCAGCCCCACCCCGAAGGCGGTTGGTATGCCGAGACCTGGCGCGCGGACAACACCGGCCGCCCGACCGCGACCTGCATCTATTTCCTGCTGAAACGGGGCGAGGCCAGCCACTGGCACCGGGTCGATGCGACCGAGATCTGGCTGTTTCACGCCGGCGCGCCGCTGATCCTGTCGATCAGCGAAAGCGACACCGGACCGGCAAGCGATCACATGCTATCCCCTGACCTGAGCGAGGGTGCCCCGCAGGTCATCGTACCCGCCGGGCATTGGCAGGCCGCCCGCAGCACCGGGGACTACACGCTGGTCAGCTGTACCGTTTCACCGGGTTTCCAGTTCGACGGGTTCGAATTGGCGCCGCCGGAATTCGAAATTCCCAGAGGCTAAACCTCCGGCCCCTGCTGAACCACGCTTGAACTTGCCCTGCCCGATGCGGCATGGTTCGCTTGTGAATGATTGGGCAAAGATGAGGGCGCGATGCGGCTGATCAAGACTTTGGTGACCGTGGCCGTGATCCTCGGCCTGGGCGTGTTTGGGCTGCGGTTGGCCTTTCCGCTGCCCGAAACCAATTTCTCGGAGCAGACATACAGCCAACCCGCGGATTGGACGGGTCCGCTGGGCCAAGCCATCGAGCCGGCGATTCAGCGCAATCCCGGACTGGATGGCGTCCGCCCCCTCGGTCAGGGGCACACCGCATTCGCCGCCCGCGCCATTCTCGCGCGTGAGGCGGTCTCGTCCATCGATGCCCAATACTATATCTGGCAGGATGACGTGACCGGCCTGATGCTGCTGGACGAATTGCGTGCGGCGGCGGAACGGGGCGTGCGCGTGCGCCTCCTGGTCGATGACAACGGCATCTCGGGGCTGGACACGCTTCTGGCGGAACTGGATGCCATGCCCACCGCCCATGTGCGCATCTTCAACCCGTTCACTTTGCGCAACCCCAAGCTGCTATCCTATGTGTTCGATTTCGGCCGGTTGAACCGCCGCATGCATAACAAATCCATGACAGTGGACGGCGTGGCCACGATTGTCGGGGGCCGAAACATCGGCGACATCTATTTCGACTATGGGGCCGGAACGCACTATCTGGATGTCGATACCATCGCGATCGGTCCTATCGTGGACGAGGTTGCAGCGTCGTTCGATGCCTACTGGAACAGCGGCTCGGCCTATGATGCCGCGTTGTTCCTGCCTGCAGCGACCGATCCAAGCCTGAAGGCATTGGCCGAGGCCGCGCGTCAGACCGCTGCCGGGGCCGGATACCAAAAGGCGATCCGCGACAATGAACTGGCCGACCGCATCGCCGACCGCGATCTGCCGTTCGAGTGGAGCGCTATCGAACTTTTTGTCGATGACCCGGCAAAGGGACTTGGACAGGTGGAGGACGAGAACCTCATGGTCGAGCGTCTGATAGCCTTTGCCGAAAGCTCCGAGACGTCGCTCGATCTGGTCTCGGCCTATTTCATTCCCGGTCCCCGCGGGGCCGAGTTGCTCGAACGGTTGGCGTCGTCTGGGGTCAAAGTCCGGGTCCTGACCAACTCAATGGATGCGACCGATGTGATGCCGGTTCATGCCGCTTACATGGCCTATCGCGACGACCTGCTGGCAAGCGGGGTTCAGTTGCTGGAGCTGCGCGCGTTGCGCGCCGAGCATAAGGCACGCAGCCTGCCCGAGATTCTTGCAGGCTCTGCCTCGGGCCTGCATGCAAAGGTGTTTGGCTCGGATGGCAAACGGATCTTTATCGGCTCATACAATCTGGATCCACGTTCGGCCCGGCTGAACACCGAGATGGGGCTGCTGATCGAGAGCCCCGCGGTCGCAGCAGATCTGGCCCGGCAACTGGACAAGCCGGAATTCGCCTATCGCGTCGAAATGGCCGATGACGGCGGCCTGGTTTGGATTCAGCAGACCAACGACGGAACGACCACGACCTTTGAGACTGACCCGAACACCTCTCGGTTCCAGCGCGGCCTTGCCGCCGTCGTTAGGTGGCTGCCGGTCGAGTGGATGCTCTGACCACCGCCGGCGTTAGTTCAGGACCGCGATCGATAGATTCAGTATGGTGGCGAATGCCACCCATGCCAGATAGGGCACGAACGCCCAGGCCGAAACGCGATCCACCGGGCGGACGCGCGCGATGAACAGCACAATCACCACCAGAAGCGCAAGAATCACTAACAATGCCAGCCACGGCTGATGCAGCACGAAGAATGTGGGCGACCACAGAAAGTTCAGGCCCAACTGCGCCCACCACAGGCGCATCGCGGGCGAACTTCGGTCGCGTTCGAACTGCCGCCAACCTGCCATTGCGATCAACACGTAAAGAACCGTCCAGACCGGGCCGAATACCCATCCCGGCGGGTTGAAGACCGGTTTGTTCAGATTCGCATACCACTCACCCGGCCCTGTCAGAGTGCCGATCAGTATGCCGCCACCCATTACAAGAACCAGAAATGCGATACGTGTCAGGGTCTTGGTCATGCCGGTTCCATCTGCAGTTTCACCGCCGCTCAGCAGGTCCCGACCGGTATAGCCGCGCGGGCCGCCGACGAAAAGACACCACGCTGGGGGTTCTGTGCGCCTTCCAGAGAGACCGTCGCGCCCTGGATCTCGGCCCCCGACACGATGATCTCGCGTCCGCCACCTGTGTCATCCACGTCGATCGTAAACGCGATTTCTGCACCGGGCGGCATCGCCCGGATGTCCAGATCGACCATCGACTGTCCGTCCTGAACCTGAGGCAATCCGTTCAGATACTCGGACCCCGCGACCATCTCAAAAGGCTGAAACACTTCAACCCCTGCCCCCGAGCCGGTGACATCAAAGATCAACCCGCCCTGTGACGAAGACAAATCCAGACGCACAGTTGCAGCAGACAGGTTGCAATCGCTGGCATTGCGAAGAACGAAACGGTCCTTTGGCGCTCCCTCGACGAACTCAACCTGCACTTCGGCCATGGCAGGCACTGCGAGCATGAACGCAACAGCACAACCGACCGCATTTTTCACAAGGGAACCGATCATCTTCATCTCCGGCGTTGTTGTGGCTACTGCTACGATTACGCCCGGGTGCCTTGGCAGGATCATTTTTCGCCGCGTTTCAGCGCGGTGCGCCCTGCGACACCCGGCTGACCGTTCCCCCGCCGACCAACGCCTTGACCCCGGTGGTGCCGGGACAAGAGGTCGGCATCCCCCGCGCCACCCGCACCGCCAGATAGGCAAAGGCCTGCGCCTCGAGCATGTCGCCATCCAGACCTACGGCCTCGACCGGATCGACCGGGCAGTCCAGCGCCACGCGCAGCATCTCCATCAAAACCGGGTTCTTGCGCCCACCGCCGGTGACCAGCACCCGCGCGGGCGGTTTGGGACAATGCTCCATCCCCTGCACCACACCGGCGGCGCTCATGCCCGTCAGGGTGGCGACTGCGTCAGCATCGCTCAATTCCTTTACCAGACCGATCATTTCGGCGAAATCGTTGCGATCCAGCGATTTGGGCGGCAGACGGTTGAAATAGGGCTCGGCCAGAAACAGCTCCAGTGCTCCGGTCTCGACCGTGCCCTGCCGGGCCAGCGCGCCGTCGCGGTCCATCGGCAGGCCCAGACGCGCCTGCACCAGATCGTCGATCGGCGCATTGGCCGGGCCGGTGTCAAAGGCCAGCAACGCACCGGGCGCCTCGGGTCCGTCAAAGAACGGGTCCACATAGGTCAGGTTGCCGACGCCGCCCAGGTTCAGAAAGCACAAGGGCGCCGTCGCCCCGACATATTTTGCGCAGGCAAAGTGGAAGAACGGCGCCAGCGGCGCGCCCTCGCCACCCATGGCCACGTCATCGCTGCGGAAATCCCAGACCACGGGCACACCCAGCGCGACCGCCAGCCCCTCGCCATCGCCCACCTGCAACGTGCCCTTGCCGCGCGGCTCATGCGCAAGGGTCTGGCCGTGAAAGCCGATCAGCTCCACGTCCTCGAATTCCGACAGCAGCTCGGCATGGGCGCGGGTCACCAGATCTTCGGCGGCGTGCACCTCGGGGCCGCTCCATTTTCCCAGCGCGGCGCGCAGCAGCTTGCGCTCGTCCTCGCTGTAGGGCCGGTAGGCACTGTCGCCGAACCGCAGGATCTGCCGCCCGTCGGTTTCCACCACCGCCGCGTCGACCCCATCGAGCGAGGTGCCCGACATGGCCCCCAGTGCCCGCACTGCCCCAACTTTGCCTCGGGCCTTATTCATGGCCTTTTCCTTCCCTCGTTCGCCGCCTATAACGTGCCCCGCAATTCAACCCCGAGGCAAGACATGACGTATCACCCCAAATCGGATTTCATCGCCACGATGATCGAGCGCGGCTTTTTGGCCGATTGCACCGATTATCAGGGCCTTGACGATGCTCTGACAAGCGGGGTGCAGACAGCCTATATCGGGTATGACGCCACCGCCCAGTCCCTGCATGTCGGGCACCTGATGAACATCATGGTTCTGCGCTGGTTTCAAAAGCTGGGGCACAAGCCGATCACCCTGATGGGGGGCGGCACCACCAAGGTGGGCGATCCGTCTTTCCGCTCGGACGAGCGCCCCCTGTTGGGTCCCGAGCAGATCGACGCCAACATCGCCGGCATGCAGAAGGTGTTCGACAAGTACCTGTCCTATGACGACAGCGACACCGGCGCGCTGATGCTGAACAATGCCGAATGGCTGGACGACCTGAACTATCTCGATTTCCTGCGGGACATCGGGCGGCATTTCTCGGTCAACCGGATGCTGTCCTTTGAATCGGTGAAATCGCGGCTGGACCGGGAACAATCCCTGTCGTTCCTCGAGTTCAACTACATGATCCTGCAAGCCTATGACTTTCTGGAACTGAACCGCCGATATGGCTGCATCCTGCAGATGGGCGGATCGGACCAGTGGGGCAATATCGTCAACGGCATCGACCTGACCCGCCGCGTGCTGGATCACGAGATCTATGGCCTGACCACGCCCCTGCTGACCACCAGCGATGGGCGCAAGATGGGCAAAAGCCAGGGCGGCGCCATCTGGCTGAACGGCGACATGCTGTCGCCTTACGAGTTCTGGCAGTTCTGGCGCAACACCACCGACGCCGACGTGGGCCGTTTCCTGAAGATCTTCACCGAGCTTCCCGTAGACGAATGCGACCGCATGGGCGCGCTGCAAGGGTCCGAGATCAACGAGGCCAAGATCCGTCTGGCCAACGAAGTCACGACCCTGCTGCACGGTTCCGAGGCCGCGGCCAAGGCCGAGGCCACCGCGCGCGAAGTGTTCGAAAAGGGCGGCGTGGGCGGCGACCTGCCCACCCTGACCCTGACCGCCGAAGATCTGGGCGATGGCATCTCGGTTGTGCAGCTGATCGTGAAGTCTGGCCTGGCGAAATCGGGCAAGGAGGCCAAGCGCCTGATTTCCGAAAACGGCGCCCGTCTGGACGACGCACCGCTGACCGATGCGGGGCTGATGATCGACGCGGCGGCCCTGTCCTCGCCCATCAAACTCAGCGCCGGCAAGAAACGGCACGCGCTGGTGCAGTTGGGCTAACCCGTCTGACCCCAAACACGACGGCCGCTTCAGGGCGGCCGTTTTTTTATCCGCGCTCGACCGAGCCCAGCGGCAGGTCCAGACCGGCGGGCGTCACGAACAGCTCGATCTGGTCGCGCGACAGCGCCCAGTGATCGGCCGCCAGCTGCCCCGCCGCCGCCTCGTCGCGTGCCTCGATCGCGGAGATGATGGCGTCATGCTGGTCGCAGGCCAGATCGAGGCTTTCACCCATCCCGGCCTGATCCGGGCGGTAGAAGGTCATGCCGATGCGCGCATGGTCGATCAGCAGCCGCTGAAACGACGGCAGCAGGTAGACATTCGCCGCCATCTCACCGGTGATCTCATGGAACTGGTTGTTGGCCAACGCGCGATCTTCGGCCGAGCCCGTCCGCAGGGTTGCCCGAAACGCCGCCTGCGACGCCTTCAACCGGTCGATCTGGTCTCCCGTGGCGTTCTGCGCCGCCAGCCGCAGCACCGCGCCATAGATCATCGGCGCCACCAGGAAGAAGTCGCGCAGCGTGGCATAAGACATCTGGGACACCCGCGCGCCCCGGTTTTCACGCAGTTCAAGATAGCCCAGCCCGGCCAGATGCCGGAACACTTCGCGCAGCGGTGTGCGCGACAGGCCGAACGCCTCGGACAGCTGCGCCTCGTCCAGGTCATCGCCGGGGCGCAGTTTCAGCGTCATCACCGCCGCCTTCAGATGCGCGGCCAGCGCCGCCTTGCGGCTTTTCGTGTCGTCTTTCATCCCCAACCTTCGCTTCGGTCGAATCGCGACACCCAGGATGTCGCCCCTGCTCTTGCCCGATAAAATGCAACTTGTACACAATCAGCCTGACCGCCCGTGATAGACTGAGCGCATGACCCGCCCGCAACACTTCTGTTTCATCCTCGTTCCCGAGTTCTCGCACTTGGCCTTCTCCTGCGCGGTCGAGCCGCTGCGCATCGCCAACTGGGTCAGCGGCGAGGAGCTGTACCGCTGGTCCTTCGCCTCGGAGGACGGCACGCAGGCGGTGTGTTCGAACGGGTCCGTGACACTGGTGCATGGCGGGCTGGCGAACCTGCCGAAATGCGACCAGATCTTCGTTTTGTCGGGCATTCACATGCGCGATCACGTCAGCCGCTCATTGCTGGCCGCACTGCGCCGCGAACGGGCGCGCGGTACGGCCATCGGGGCGCTGTGTTCGGGCGCGTGGCTGCTCGCCGAGGCCGGGTTCCTGAACGGGATGCAGGCGGCGATCCATTGGGAATATCACGACGCCTTCATGGAGGCTTTCCCTGACGTGAACCTGGTGCGCAGCGTCTTCGTGGCCGATGAAAAGCACATGACCGCCTCGGGCGGCACCGCGACCGCCGACCTGATGCTGCACCTGATCGAGCGCGACCACGGGCAGGACCTGTCGATCGCGGTCGCCGACCAGATGGTCTATAACGCCGTGCGCAACGCGACCGCTGATCAGCGTGTGTCGCTGCAATCGCGCAACGGCATGCGCAACGCGCATCTGGCCAAGGCGATCCAGATCATGGCCGACCGCATCAACGACCCGATCTCGCCGGCGTTGATCGCCGAACAGATCGGCATCTCGACCCGCCAGCTGGAGCGTTTGTTCGGAAAATACCTCAACGCCTCGCCCAAGAAATACTTCATGGAGTTGCGGCTGGACCGCGCGCGAAACCTGCTGTTGCAGACCGAATCCTCGGTCACCGACGTGGCCTTTGCCTGCGGCTTTGAAAGCCCTGGCCATTTCTCGCGCGTGTACCGCGCCGCCTTCGGCGTCACCCCGATGCAACAGCGCAGCCGGCTGGATTAGGTTAAAACCACAGCCAGTCGGCCACGCTGAGAACCACGAACACCGGCACCGACAGCGCGGCAGCCAGCAGAAAGGCCGCGGCACGGGTCACGCGCGGCGATGGGATTGTCTGTCCGAGAACCGTTTTCATGCTGTCATTAACCCCGCTTTAGGTTTCCACCGGGTTAATGCCCGCATGACGACCACGCACACCCCCGTGATGCAAAGCACCGAGATGCAGGCGACCCTGCGCGCCTGCGGGCAGGGCCCGCTGCGGCTGGCGGACGGTACGCTGGTCCTGCGCCGCCAGTTTTTTCCCGGCCTGACCGTGGCAATGCTGTCGCGCGCGCGGATCGACCCGGCCACCCTGCCCGGCCTGATCCGGCAGGCCGGGTTGAACCGCACGCCGCTGATCGTGTCGCCCGACCATCCAGCCCCCGACCTGACCATGTTGGGCGCGATGCCGCTGGTTACCCCGACCTGCGTTGCCGAGTTGGATCTGCGCAGCAACCTGCGGGCAGGGCTGCATCAGAAATGGCGCAATGCGCTTGTTCAGGCCGAGCGCAGCCCGCTGCGCATCACGCGCCGCATCCTACGCGAAGGGTCGGACAATTGGCTGCTGACCACCGATCAGGCGCAACAGCGGGCACGCGGCTATCGCAACTGGCCGGTGCCGCTGACCCTGGCCTATGCCCGCGCCAATCCCGGCAAGGCCGTTGAATTCTTAGCCACCGACGGCGACACCGTGGCGGCGATGCTGTTCCTGTGCCATGGCTCGGTTGCGACCTATCACATCGGCTGTACCACCGCGCGCGGGCGGCGGCTGAATGCCCACCGGCTGATTCTGTGGCAGGCAATGCGCTGGCTGGCGAAACGGGGGTTGCAGCGGCTCGATCTTGGCCCGGTGTCGACCGAGGATGCGCCCGGTCTGGCCCGGTTCAAACTGGGAACCGGCGCCCGCGCCCGCTGGCTGGGCGGCACCTGGGGCTGGTGGCCACCGCTGGGGCGCAGCCTGCGCCCGCTGGCGGGCCTTGACCGCGGCGGGATGCGCTGGACAGATCCCCATACAGGCTGATATTTGAACACTTGTTCAGATCATTGGGGAGGAGCCCGCCATGCAATTGTCCACCACCGCCGCCGTCATCACCGGCGGCGCCTCGGGCCTCGGAGAGGCCACCGCCCGTTACTTTGCCGAGAACGGCGCGCAGGTGACCATCCTCGACCGCGATGCCGAGCGTGGCGCGCAGGTCGCGGCCGAAATCGGCGGGCATTTCGCACAGACCGACGTGACCGACGAGAACTCGGTGGCCGCGGCCATTGCGCTGGCGATGGAAAAGATGGGCAAGATCACTGCTTGCGTGAACTGTGCCGGCATCGCCTATGGCATCAAGACCGTCGGCAGGGACGGCCCCCACCCGCTGGACGCCTTCCAGCGCACCATCGACATCAACCTCGTGGGCACCTTCAACGTGTCGCGTCTGGCTGCCGTCGAAATGGCCAAGAACGCGCCCGAGTCAGATGGCGCGCGCGGCGTAATCATCAACACCGCCTCGATCGCGGCCTTCGACGGCCAAAAGGGCCAGGCGGCCTATTCCGCCTCCAAGGGCGGTGTCGTGGGCATGACACTGCCGATGGCGCGCGATCTGGCCTCGACCGGGATCCGGGTGATGACCATCGCGCCCGGCATATTCATGACGCCGATGCTGGCCGGCCTGCCCGAAGAAGTGCAGCAGCAACTGGCTGCCGACGTGCCCAACCCCGCCCGTCTAGGCGACCCGCGCGAATATGGCCGGCTGGCCGGGTTCATCGTCGAGATGGGCTATCTGAACGGCGAGGTCATCCGCATCGACGGCGCCCTGCGCATGCGCTAACATGACCGCATGGCGTGGGCAGCGCCGATCTGCCCGCGCCTTGGGTCGAGCCTGGCTAGGCCCCGGCCTCAGCCTTTTCTTCCAGTTCCAGCCATTCCTCCTCGGCGGCGGCCAGCTTCTGCTGCCGCTCGACAAGAGCCTCGGTCGCCTTCTGGAACTTCACCGGCTCGCGGGTGAACAGCTCGGGGTCCGACATCAGCTCCTCCAGCTTGGCGATCTCGGCTTCCAGCCGCGCGATCTCGGCGGGCAGCTTCTCCAGCCGGTGCTTTTCGGAAAAGGACAGGCCGGTTTTCGGCTTGGCTTCCTGCTTGACTTTCGGCTTGTTCTCTTTTGTTTTCTCAGGCCTTTTCTCGGTCAGATCACCGCGCTGCGCGATATAGTCCGACCAACCGCCCGCATAGACCGTCGCGCGGCCGTTGCCCTCCATCGCGATGGTGGTGGTCGCCACACGATCCAGGAAATCCCGGTCGTGGCTGACCAGCAGCACGGTACCGTCATAGTCGTCCAGCAACTCCTGCAGCAGGTCCAGCGTCTCGACATCCAGGTCGTTGGTCGGTTCGTCCAGCACCAGCAGGTTCGACGGTTTCGCCATCAGCTTGGCCAGCAGCAACCGCGCTTTTTCGCCGCCCGACAGAGACTTGACGGCCGCTCTCGCCTGCCGTTCGTCGAACAGGAATTCCTTGAGATAGCCCACCACATGCTTGGGCTGGCCGCGCACCATCACCTGATCGGCCTTGCCCGAGACGCGCATCTCGGGGTCGCCGGTCAGGCTGTCCCACAGGGTCATCTCGGGGTCCAACTGCGCGCGGGTCTGGTCGAAGACCGCGATTTCCAGATTGGTGCCCAGAGTCACCGACCCTTCGTCCGGCGCGGCCTCGCCCAGCAGCAATTTCAGTAGCGTCGTCTTGCCAACTCCGTTCGGGCCGACAAAGGCCACGCGGTCGCTGCGCTGTACCAGCAGGTCCAGGTTGCGTACGATGGGCCTGCCGTCGAACGACTTGCTGACACCCCGCGCCTCGATCACCTTGCGCCCGGATTTCGGACCGGATTCCAAAGACATGGCCGCCGAGCCCTGACGCTTGATTTGCGCTGCGCGTTCCGCCCGCAACGCTTGCAGCGCCCGCACCCGGCCCTGATTGCGCTTGCGGCGCGCGCTGATCCCTTCAACCGCCCAGCGGGATTCGGACTTGATCAGCCGATCCAGCTTGTGGCGTTGCTGGTCTTCTTCCTCCCAGATCTTGTCGCGCCAGGCCTCAAAAGCCTCGAACCCCTGCTCCTGCCGGCGCACGACACCGCGATCGATCCACAGGGTTGCCCGTGTCAGTGCTCGCAGAAAGGCGCGGTCATGCGAGATCAGGACAAAAGCCGCCCGCGTTGCACCCAGTTCGCGCTCCAGCCAACCGATGGCCTCGATGTCCAGATGGTTGGTCGGCTCGTCCAGCAGCATCAGGTCGGGGGCCTCGGCCATCAGCTTGGCCAGCGCCGCACGGCGCCGCTCTCCGCCCGAGGCGGTTTGAACCGCACGCGAGGGGTCGAATTTTAGCCCCTCACCGGCCCGTTCCACCTTGTACAACTCGCCTGGTTCCAGCCCACTGGCGGCATAGTCGCCCAGCGTGGCAAAGCCTTCCATATTAGGGTCCTGCTCCATGTAGCCCACGGATTTGCCGGGCGGCACAACGATCTCACCCCGGTCCGGCTCGACAAGACCGGCCATGACCTTCATCAGGGTGGATTTGCCCGAGCCGTTCCGCCCGACCAGCGCAACGCGGTCGCCGGGCTGAACTACCAGGTCCAGGTCGGAAAACACCGGCTCGCCCCCGAAGGTCAGCGAGATACCGGACATCTGCAACAAAGGAATACGTGCCATACGCGCCAGCTAAACCGGCAGGCATTGGGCGTCAACGCCCCAGCCTCACCTTTTGACAGCGGCGCGGCTTCAGCCCGCGATCATCCGCAAGAGGCGTTTCCGCGCCGCGGGAATCGCACCGATCTCGACGCCGGTGAAGACATGCAGCGTGTTCAGCTGGCGGTCCACAACCGCATGATCGCTGACCCAGCCGCCCATCATAAGGTAGGTGCGCAGCAACGGCGGCATGCGCCGCATGGCTTTCTGCGCGTTGGGCCGGCGCCGCAGCCGCGCGGCAAAGCGGAACACGTCCGGCGCCTTGACCCGCGGCAACCAGCGTTTGGGCGCCAGGTGGCGATGTTTGAGCATTGCGAAGGCATCCAAGTAGGCCTCGGTGTCGGTCCCGGCAAATGACGAACAACCAAACAGCAACCGGATGTCGCACCGGTCCACGAACACGGTCATCGCGCCCCACGCCACCCGCAGGATATCCGGGTCGGTCCGGTCGGGATGCACCGCGAACCGGCCCATCTCGACCATCCGTCCCTGAAAGTTCTGCAAGCCCGACAGATCGTAGAACTGTGCCGAATAGCTGCGGCCGATCTCGTGCCCGCAATCCATGACCAGCATCCGGAAACAGCACACGAGTTGCCCGCCGGCCCGCTGATCCTCGACCAGCACATGGGTGCAGATCCGGTCGAACGCATCGCGGTCTGTCCGTGCCGTGCGAAAAGCCAGCGTACGCAGCGCTTGCGCGGCGGCGATGTCCTCGGGCGTGCGGGCCAGTCGCGCCCGATACCTCCCCTTGTTCAGCAAGACATCCGTGTCCATGGCCGCACCCTCCGCGGTATCTGACTTTCCCAGGTTCCGCCTGCCACTAACACCAAGTCTGTAACCGCCTCATAACAGACCGAGGGACCGGACGCGCGATCAGCTCTGGCCTGGGATGTTTGCCGGGTTGAAACTGCCGATATTGCCCAACAACTGACGTAGGAATCCCCTGTCCTGAACGCTCGAATCGGTCACGCGGCGGTCCAGGACGATGACATAGCCATCCTCGAGCCCGAACCGTTCGATGTTGCGCACGACCCCGCGCTGGTCAAAGCTGACGGCGACCAGCTGCCGCTCGACCACTTCGGGGCGTTTGGGGCCATAATGGCGGACACGCGAGGCGACGTAATAGTACCCCGAATCCTTTAAAACCCCCGACGCACCGGGCGCGCCGACCTTTTCGACCACGCTGTCGCGGGTATCGACACCCACCTTGATTTCGGCCAGTTCCTCGGGCGTGGGGACATAGCCGTGGTTCTTGTAGACCGGGCTGCATCCGGCCATCGCAAGCACCGACACGCAGGCAAGCGTTCCGAACGCCAGTTTCAGCTTGTTCGCGACCTTCGACATCTTCACCCTCTTGCCTTGCACCCTTGCGGCTTCTATCCGATTACAGAAACCCATGCCCCGGTTCAACACAGGAAAGGGTCACTATGGCCAAGGCAACATCTTTGCGCGTCGCGGACCTGCCGCAGAACAGCCCCGTTCCGTTCGATCTGCGCCCGGCAGCGGATGAACTGGATGTCCTCCGGGCGGATCTGGGCCTGCAGGGGCTGCGCAAGCTGAGCTTTGTCGGAGAGATAAAGGCCCGCGGCAAACGCGATTGGGAACTGACCGGTCACCTTGGCGCAACCGTAATCCAGCCCTGCGTCGTCACGCTGGACCCTGTGACCACGCGTATCGAAACGCCCGTGCGGCGCCTGTTCCTGTCGGACTGGACCGAGCCGGACGAACCCGAATTCGAGATGCCCGAAGACGACGAAACCGAACCCCTGGGCCCCGAGATCGACCCCGGTGCCGTGATGCGCGAAGCGCTGGCGCTGGCGCTGCCGCAATACCCCCGCAAGGACGGCGCACATCTGGATGACGCAATTTTCACCGAGCCGGGCAAACAGGCCATGACGGATGACGATGCCAAGCCTTTTGCGGGGCTGGCCGGGTTGCGCGACGCGCTGAAAAAAGACAAGTGACAGCGCCATGATTTCCTGTCATAGCACTCGGTCAGAAAAACCCCTTGAACATGTCGAGAATCGCAGTATTTTCGCGCGCTCATCGGAATTTGGGTTGGACATCGCGGGGCTCGTCCCCTAAACGCGCGTCACAACACGAGAAAACGAAGAATGAAACCCGGGCTGGCAGCGAATCTGCAGCCCCCAGTCAGACAAAGGTTGAGACCATGGCCGTCCAACAGAACAAAGTTTCCAAGTCGCGTCGCAACAACCGCCGCGCACACGACGCTCTGGTTGCTGCAAACCCGAACGAATGCCCGAACTGCGGCGAACTGAAACGCCCGCACCACGTCTGTGCAGCCTGCGGCCACTATGACGACCGCGAAGTCGTGGCGCAGGCCGACGAAATCGACCTGGACGAAGACGCGGCCTGAGCCTGATTGACCGCAGGTTTTGGCATGACGGCGCAGCCCGAGCAGACCGGAAAGATCATCATCTCGGTTGACGCAATGGGCGGGGACTCCGGTCCCGAGGTCGTGGTTGCTGGAATCGCGAAATCAGCGCAGAAGAACCCCGATATCGGGTTTCTGCTGCACGGCCCCCAAGACGTCTTGCGCAAGCTTGTTGCGAAACGGCGCGTCCTGGAAGGGCGCGTCGTTTTTCGCGATTGTCCCGATGTCGTAACGATGCAGGACAAGCCCAGCCAGATCGTGCGCAACGGCAAGAACACCTCGATGTGGTCGGCGCTGGATTCGGTGCGCAACGGAGAGGCGCACGGCGCCGTATCTTGCGGCAATACCGGCGCGCTGATGGCGCTGTCGATGATGCGGCTGCGCAAGCTGCCCGGCGTGAACCGCCCGGCGATCGCGATCCTGTGGCCCTCGCGCAATCCGCAGGGGTTCAACGTGATGCTGGACGTGGGCGCGGATGTGCGGGCCGATGCCCGGGATCTGCTGCAATACGCGCTGATGGGGGCCTCGTATGCCCGCAACGGCATGGCCCTGGCGCGTCCGCGCATCGGGTTGCTGAATGTCGGTACAGAAGAACACAAGGGCCGCGCCGAGTTGAAAGAGGCGCACGCGTTGATCACGGACTTCGCCGAGCAGGCGAATTTCGATTTCGTGGGCTTCGTGGAAGGCAGCGACATCCCCGGCGACAAGGCCGATGTCATTGTGACGGACGGGTTTACCGGCAATGTCGCGATCAAGACGGGCGAAGGCACCGCCAGCCTGATCGGCGACCTTCTGCGAGAGGCGTTCAGCTATTCTCCTCTGTCCCGGCTGGCCTCGGTGCTGGCGATCACGTCATTGCAGCGCCTGAAAAAGCGCATCGACCCGCGGCGCGTGAACGGGGGGGTGTTCTTGGGGCTGAACGGGACAGTGGTCAAATCGCACGGGGGCGCTGATGCCACGGGTGTGTCCGCGGCCATCAAGCTGGCTTTTACCCTGGCACGGTCGGGTTTTGCCGAAAAATTGGCCGCACGGGTTGCATCGACTGCCCAGCTTGAACAAGATGCTGCGCAATCTGCGCTGCAGACCGAAAAATAACAAAAAGGCAGGACCTCAGATGGCAGGCCGTTCAGTCGTTGTTGGTGTCGGGCATTATCTACCCAAACGCATCGTTCCCAATTCCGAGTTCGAAAAGACGTTGGACACGTCCGACGAATGGATCCGGACCCGCTCGGGCATCGAACGCCGCCATTTCGCGGCCGAAGACGAAACCACATCTGATATGGCGACCCATGCGGCCAAGGCCGCGCTGACCGATGCGGGGCTGACCGCCGACGACATCGACGCGATTGTTCTGGCCACCTCCACCGCAGACCTGACCTTTCCGTCCGCTGCGACCATGGTTCAGGCCAATCTGGGCATGACCCGCGGATTTGCCTTTGACGTGCAAGCGGTCTGCGCCGGCTTCGTCTTTGCGCTGGCCAACGCCAACGCGCTGATCCTGTCGGGTCAGGCCAAACGCATCCTCGTGATCGGGGCTGAGACCTTCTCGCGCATCATGGACTGGTCGGACCGGAGCACCTGCGTTCTGTTCGGCGACGGCGCCGGCGCGCTGGTGCTCGAGGCGCAGGAAGGCGCCGGAACGCCTGAAGACCGGGGCATTCTATCCACCGACCTGCATTCGGACGGGCGGTTCAAGGATCTGCTCTATGTCGATGGCGGGGTCTCGAACCGGACCACCGGCTATCTGCGCATGCAGGGCAACCAGGTGTTCCGCCACGCGGTCGAGAAACTGGCTGCCACGGCCACCACCGCGCTGGATCGCGCGGGGCTAACAAGCGGCGACGTCGATTGGATCGTCCCGCATCAGGCCAATATCCGCATCATTCAGGGCACGGCCAAAAAGCTGCAGCTGCCCATGGATAACGTGGTGGTCACGGTTCAGGATCACGGCAACACCTCGGCCGCATCGATCCCGCTGGCGCTGTCGGTGGGCAAGGAACGCGGGCAGATCAAGCCCGGCGACTTGATAGTGACCGAGGCCATCGGCGGCGGACTGGCCTGGGGCGCGGTGGTGATGCGCTGGTAGGGCGGCGCAAACCTGCTTACACCACCACGCGCAATTCATTGATATTGACAGTGAATTTGCCCTGCCCCTATGGTCGTACATCATCAGGGGAATAATCATGGGCGAAAAAACACTGACGCGAATGGACCTGAGCGAAGCCGTGTTTCGCGAAGTGGGTCTGTCTCGCAACGAAAGCGCGCAGCTTGTCGAAAGCATTTTGAACCACATGTCCGATGCGCTGGTGCGCGGCGAGCAGGTCAAGATCTCGTCTTTCGGCACGTTCAGCGTCAGGGACAAGTCGGCCCGCGTCGGCCGCAACCCGAAAACCGGGGAAGAGGTTCCCATCGAGCCGCGCCGCGTTCTGACCTTCCGCCCTTCGCATCTGATGAAGGATCGGGTCGCGGCCGGAAACCGCAAGTAAGTCCGGGGCAAGGCAGGCATGAGCAAGTCTCCCGACGCATTTCGCACCATCAGTGAAGTTGCGGATTGGCTGGGTGTTCAGGCGCATGTCCTGCGGTTCTGGGAAAGTCGGTTCAGCCAGATCAAACCGGTCAAGCGGGCCGGAGGACGTAGGTATTACCGCCCCAACGACATGCGCCTGTTGGGCGGCATCAAGAAGCTGCTGCACGAGGATGGCGTGACCATCAAGGGTGTTCAACGCATCCTGCGCGAACAGGGCGTGGCCTACGTCGCGTCGCTGTCGCCGGGACTGGACGATGGCGCGGCTCCGGCCCCGACCATCGAAATCCAGGCAGCTGAGAACGTGGTGCCGCTGCCGCAGCCCCCCGCCGTGGTGCAGGGTGCCCTCGATCTATCACCGACCGAGGCCGAAAATTTGGGCGAACCTGCCGCCCCTAAAGCCCGGGATCACGCTGCGTCGCAGAAACCCAAGGCCGAGACCACGCCGCAGCAGGCCGGAATCGCAGCCCGGGCGTGGCGGAAAACCGAGTTCGACACCGACACGTTGCGCCGGATCGCGCCCGTTGCCAAGGATCTGCGCGCCTGGCTGGACCGGGTCGAACGGCAATTGGCGGGTTGAGCAAAAAGGTAATGTTTTCCTCTTGCCCCTGCCGGGAAAATCATTATGAACACCTCAACGTCGGGCTATGGCGCAGCCTGGTAGCGCGTCCGTCTGGGGGACGGAAGGTCGCAGGTTCGAGTCCTGCTAGCCCGACCAAATCACACCGACGTTCAGAAAATACGGGCCGGAGCCTCCTTCGGCTGAGGGGAGGAGCGGAATGACCGGCGTGTGCCCGAACCAGCAGATCGCAGCGATGATCGACACCGGTGAGATCACCGCGACCCCGCCGATCACCCCCGCCCAGATCCAACCCGCCAGCCTTGATCTTCGTTTGGGAACAGTGGCTTACCGTGTGCGCGCCTCGTTTCTGGCTGGCGAAGGCCAGAGCGTGGCCGACCGGCTGGCTGAGTTCGAGATGCATCACATCGACATCTCGGAAGGTGCGGTACTGGAAAAAGGTTGCGTGTATCTGGTACCGCTGATGGAATCGCTGGCCCTGCCCGGCGACGTGACCGCCGTGGCCAACGCCAAAAGCTCGACCGGACGGCTCGACTTGCTGACCCGCACCATCACCGATGGCGGAACCGAGTTCGACCGCGTTCCCGCCGGGTATGCCGGCCCACTCTATGCCGAGATCTGTCCGCGTTCGTTCTCGGTTCTGGTCCGTCCGGGCATGCGCCTGAACCAGATCCGCTTCCGCCGCGGTCAGGCGGTGCTGTCCGACGCGGATCTGGCCGCGTTGCATGCGCAATCGCCGCTGGTGGACGGCCCGGCCGTCATTCAGGACGGGCTGGGGTTTTCGGTCGATCTGTGCCTTCCCAACACCGATCTGGTCGGGTACCGGGCCAAGCCACATACCGGCGTGATCGACCTGGATCGGATCGGTGAATACGACCCGCAGGACTACTGGGAAGAGGTGCGCACCCGCGACGGGCGCATCATTCTGGACCCGGGCGCGTTCTACATCCTGGTCAGCCGCGAGGCGGTCCACATTCCGCCGATGTATGCCGCCGAAATGGCGCCCTATCTGGCGATGGTGGGTGAATTCCGGGTTCACTACGCGGGATTCTTCGATCCCGGTTTCGGCCATGCCGAAGCCGGCGGCGCCGGATCACGCGGCGTGCTGGAAGTCCGTTGCCACGAGGCGCCCTTCGTGCTGGAACACGGACAGGTCGTCGGGCGGCTGGTCTACGAACGCATGGCCGAGATGCCAACTCAGTTGTACGGCGCGGGAATCGCTTCGAACTATCAGGGTCAGGGCCTGAAATTGTCGAAGCATTTCAAGTCGGTCCAGTAATCCCTAGAACCGCATGAACCGCCGCATCTGGCGGGTCAACTGCCTAGCCTGCTTCATGCTCTGGGCCTGGCGGCGCGCACTTTGCGCCATGTACCGGTCGGCCTTGGGGTCGCGCGGTCCGTCCGGCTGCCCGGACTTGCGTCCCATACGTTCGGCCAGGTCGAGGCCCTTGTCCACGCCGCGCGTGACCAGCCGGCGCACGACTTGCCGAACGATCATGTCGATGATGCGGTTTGCGTTCATTCCGGTCTCCGTTCCTCGGTGTCAAACCTGGCGGGGAATTCGCCGACAAAAGGGCGACGCGTTCAGTCTTCCTCGAACAATTCGGTCTGGTCTTCGTCGCCGGGTTCATCTTCATTGGCCTCGCCGATCGGCATGGTCCCCGGCGGCGGGCGGTTCTCCAACAGCCCCGCAGCACGCAATTCCTTAAGGCCCGGCAAGTCTCGGGCACTTTCCAGGCCGAAATGGTCCAGGAACTGTGGCGTCACCACGAAGGTCACCGGGCGCCCCGGCGTCATCCGGCGGCGGCCCAGCCGGATCCACTCCATTTCCAGCAGTTGGTCTATGGTTCCCCGCGACACGGACACACCGCGGATTTCCTCGATCTCGGCGCGGGTGCAGGGCTGATGATAGGCCACGATCGCCAGGGTCTCGATGGCGGCGCGGCTCAGCTTGCGGGTCTCGACCGTTTCCTTCTGCATCAGGAACCCCAGATCGGGCGCCGTGCGGATGGCCCAGGCTTCGCCGACCCGAACCACGCGCACCCCGCGCCCCTCATAGCGTTTCTGCAGCAGTTCCAAGGCCTGCTTTGCGTCACAGCCATGCGGCATCCGCGCTTCAAGATCGGCCACCGTCACCGGCTCGGCGCTGGCAAACAATACCGCCTCGACCATGCGTTCCTGCTCAGCCAGTGGGGGGGCTTCGAACAGGGTGCCGGTGCCGTCGTCTTCGGGGGCGTCAGTCACTGGGCTTCGTCCTTCTGCGCAGTTGGATCGGGGCAAAGGTCTCGCTTTGCTTGATCTCCATATGTCCTTCCTTGACCAGCTCCAGCGAGGCCGCAAACGTCGCCGCCGTTGCCGAGCGGCGCCGCATCGGGTCAACGTCCCAGCCTTCGGGCAGGTAGGTTTCCATGTCGGTCCAGGTTCCGGCAAATCCGATCAGCGGGCGCATTCGCTCCAGCGCCTGTTCCATCGTGAAGACCGAATCGCGGTCCATCACGAAGGGCCGGAATTCGTCACGGGTGCGGATGCGGGCATAGCCCTGCATCAGGTCCAGCAACGTGGCGGAATAGGTGACCGTGCGGATGCGGGTCACGTCCTCGCCCTGCCCGCGCTTGAAGAAATCGCGCCCCAACTGATCGCGCGCCATCAGGCGGGCGGCCGCATCGCGCATCGCCTGCAGGCGTTCCAACTGAAAGGCCAAGTGCGCGGCCAGTTCTTCGCCCGTCGGCCCCTCTTCATCGGGGTCGGGCGGCAACAGCAGGCGCGATTTCAGAAAGGCCAGCCATGCGGCCATCACCAAATAGTCGGCGGCCAGTTCGATCCGCAGGGCGCGGGCCCGTTCGACAAAGGCCAGATATTGCTGCGCCAGCGCCAGTACCGAGATTTTGCGAAGATCGACCTTTTGCGTCCGTGACAAGGTCAGCAGCACGTCCAACGGGCCTTCAAACCCGTCCACATCCACGATCAGCGCCTCGGCGGCCAGCCGATCGGCGACCGAAACCGGGTCTTCGCTGAAAAGGTTATCCGTCATACACCTGCCCGCCCATCAGACGGGATAGTTCCGTCTCGGCGGTACGGATGTCAAGTTCCTCGGGGCTTTGCCGCCGGGCCAAGGCGCGGTCCGCGCGGGCTTGCGCCGCCTCGGACATTTCGCCCGCGGCCTCCATCACCTCGGCGCGTTCTTCGAACGTCCCGTTGCAGTGCAGAACCACGTCGCAGCCCGCCGACAGCGCCTGTTGCGACAGATCGGCTAGCGATCCGCTGAGCGCCTTCATCGAGATGTCATCGGTCATGACCAACCCGTCGAACCCGATCCGCTCGCGGATGATCCGCATCATCGCAGGCGAAATCGTGGCCGGTTTTCCGTCAACCTGATCATAGACCAGATGGGCTGTCATGCCCATCGGCAAGTCGTTCAGGGCGCGGAAAGGCTCGAAATCGGTCTGCATCAGGTCGTCCAGCGGCGCATCCACGTGCGGCAGGTCGAAATGGCTGTCGAGCGTGGCGCGCCCGTGGCCGGGGATGTGCTTGACGACGGGTAGAACGCCGCCATCCAAGTGCCCCTGTGCGACCGCTCGGCCGAGGCGTGCGACCGTGGCCGCATCGCCGCCATAACATCGGTTGCGCAGGAAATCGTGCGTCTCAGGTCGGGCCAGATCGACCATCGGGGCGCAATTGCTGTCGATACCCAGCGAAAACAGCTCGTGCGCAATCAGGCGATAGCGCAGGTACATGGCGCGTTCGGCCTGGCCCTCGGCTTGTTCGGCATGATCCATCGGGGGACGCCATTGACGGGCCAGCGGCGGGCGCAGGCGTTGCACCCGTCCGCCCTCCTGATCGATCGTAATCATACAGTCGCGGCCCACGGCCTCGCGCATGTCGTCGCACAGTGCGCGCACCTGATCGGCCGTGTCGATGTTGCGCGCGAACAGGATGAAGCCGAACGGGTTCATCTGCCGAAACAACGTCTTCTCTTCGGGCGTCAGGCGCAGACCCGCCGCATCAGTGATCGTGGCGCCGTACCTCACCGCACGGCAACCGGGATGCAGTCGGCATCCTGCGCCACCAGCGCCGCGCAGAACTGACGCGAGTCGCTCAGATCGGCAAACCCATGCACGCGCAAGCGATAGAAGGTGCGACCGCCGCTCGAGGTTTTCTGGATAACTCGTTGTTTCCCCTGCATGTACTCGCCAAAGCGGCGGTACAGGCGATCCCATTCAGCGCGGGCCACATCGGGGCTCTCATAGGCGCCCAGCTGGGCCAGCCGTGTACCCTTGGCCAGCGAGTCGGGATCGACATCCAGACCCATTGCCGATTTCACGGCGGCATTCACCGCATCCGCGTCGATTGCGCCACCCACCGGAGCGGCGCG
>NZ_JBXWRZ010000026.1:0-43848 GCF_059613165.1 Ruegeria sp. BHSB172 | reverse complement strand
ATCTGCCACATCAGCCATTCCTCAACCGCAATCCGCTGGCGCTCGGTCTGCCCATAGAACCGCCCGGTCTTGCGCGCCAGATACATCAGGATCGCGCCGCTTTCGAAAACCGAGATCGGTGCGCCGTCGGGGCCGTCGGGGTCGACGATGGCGGGCATCTTGTTGTTCGGGGCAATCTTGAGGAACTCGGGGTCGTACTGGTCGCCCTTGCCGATGTCGATCAGGTTGACGGTGTAAGGCAGACCCATCTCCTCGAGCGCAATGGAGATTTTCCAGCCATTCGGCGTGGGCCAGTAGTAAAGCTCGATCGGGTCCGCCATGTGTCCTCCGTGTCTCGGAAGGTGATCATGAGGCATTTGCGGCAAACGGCAAGGGGCAGGCCGCGCACCCGTTCAGGCTTGACGCAACGGGATGCGCGGCGTATGGGCAGCGCAGGAACCACGTGGCGATTTGTTACCGGATTGCGGGCCACGCTAAACAACACCGCTAAAAGGTCAGGATGAAAGCCCCCTTTCGCTTGACCGCGATTGGGTTTTTTTTTGCCCTCGGGTTCCGGGGCGGAAAGGGACGAGATGAGCGACAGCTGGAGCAAGCGCACCAAGGCCGTGCATGGTGGAATCCGCCGCAGTCAATACAAAGAGGTGAGCGAGGCGATCTTCCTGACACAGGGCTTCGTCTATGACACCGCCGAACAGGCCGAGGCGCGGTTCATCGAATCCGGGCCTGATGAGTTCATCTATGCCCGTTATGGCAACCCGACCGTCTCGATGTTCGAGCAGCGCATCGCTGCGCTGGAAGGGGCCGAAGACGCCTTCGCCACCGCCTCGGGCATGGCGGCGGTGAACGGGGCACTGACCTCGATGCTCAAGGCCGGGGATCATGTGGTTTCGGCCAAGGCGCTGTTCGGGTCGTGCCTGTATATCCTGGAAAACATCCTTGGACGGTACGGGGTCGAGGTGACTTTCGTCGATGGCACCGATCTGGACCAGTGGAAGGCGGCGATCCGGCCCGACACCAAGGCGGTGTTCTTTGAATCCATGTCCAATCCGACGCTCGAGGTCGTCGACATCGAGGCCGTGGCCGGGCTGGCCCACGCGGTCGGGGCCACGGTGATCGTAGACAACGTGTTCTCGACCCCGGTCTTTTCCAAGGCGATCGCGCAGGGCGCCGACGTGGTGGTCTACTCGGCGACGAAACATATCGACGGGCAGGGGCGTGCGCTGGGCGGGGTGATCCTTGGCAGTCGAGAGTTCATCCGCGGCACGGTGGAACCTTACCTGAAACACACCGGCGGCGCGCTGAGCCCCTTCAACGCGTGGATCATGCTCAAGGGGCTGGAAACGTTGGCGCTGCGGGTCAATGCGCAGGCCGAGACGGCGCAGAAGCTGGCCGAGGCGCTGGAAGGGCACCCGGCGCTGGATCGGATCATGTATCCGGGTCTGACATCTCATGCCCAAAACGCTCTGGTGCAGAGCCAGCTGGGGGGTAAGGGCGGCACGGTTCTGTCGCTGGACATCAAAGGGGGCAAGGACGCGGCCTTCCGGTTCCTTAACGCGCTGACGATCCCGGTGATCTCGAACAATCTGGGCGACGCCAAGTCCATCGCTACCCATCCAGCGACGACCACGCACCAGCGGCTGAGCGAAGCCCAGAAAGACGAATTGGGCATCACGCCCGGTTTGATCCGCTTTTCCGTCGGGCTCGAAGATGCCGACGATCTGCTGGCGGATATACGACAGGCATTGTCGGCTGCTGCGGACTAATGGCGCAATTGGGCGGGTGAACACATCGGCATCGGCGAAAGGCAGATCGGGACAAGGGCGCAATCCGTTCGGAAGCGGCGGTTTTAAGATGGTTTTTTCAATCCGGGCTGCTATCTCAACCGTATTGGGTTAGACTGAGGCTTTCGCCGTGGTCACAGATGACCTGACGACACACTGAGGATATGCAGCCGATGAACATTCATTCGCGCGACATTGACGAAAAACCTGATCGGGACGCGGCCGCCGAGGCTCTCAAGGTCCTGCGGAAATGGGCAAAAGGCGCAAGCTCGGCCGAGATTAGCCAGCTTGATCCGGCGGTGGCGCGCCTGGTGCCTGGGTTGATGCCGGAAAACTACCCTGCGATGTCGCGTGAATATCCCGACGACTTTAAGGTCGACGACGCCTACAAATCTGCCTTGCCCGACCTTCAGAACGGTCCGTCCAGCCTGATCCGTGGTGCCAAACAGCAGATCCAGCATGTGGGCATCTCGAATTTCCGCCTGCCGATCCGGTTCCACAGCAAGAACGGCCCTGACCTGACGCTGGAGACCTCGGTCACCGGCACCGTCAGCCTCGAGGCCGACAAAAAGGGCATCAACATGTCCCGGATCATGCGGTCCTTCTACAAACATGCCGAGCGTACGTTCAGTTTCGAGGTGATGGAGGCCGCGCTGAGCGATTACCTGACCGATCTCGACAGCTTCGACGCGCGGCTGCAGATGCGCTTTTCCTACCCCGAACGGGTCAAGAGCCTGCGGTCGGGGCTGGAGGGATATCAATATTATGACATCGCGCTGGAATTGGTTGAACAGGGCGGGGTCCGTCAAAAGATCATGCATCTGGACTATGTCTATTCTTCGACATGCCCGTGTTCGCTGGAACTCAGCGAACACGCCCGATCGGTGCGGGGGCAGTTGGCAACGCCGCATTCGCAACGGTCGGTGGCGCGGATCTCGGTCGTGGTCGACAGTGACGCCGATTGCCTTTGGTTCGAGGACCTGATCGCCTTGTGCCGCCGGGCCGTGCCCACCGAAACCCAGGTGATGGTCAAGCGCGAGGATGAACAGGCCTTTGCCGAACTGAATGCCGCCAATCCGATTTTCGTCGAAGATGCCGCGCGTTTGTTTTGCGCTGAGCTTCTGGCCGATCACCATATCGGTGACTTCCGCGTGATCGCCAGCCACCAGGAAAGCCTGCACAGCCATGACGCGGTCTCGATCCTGACCGAAGGGCCGACTTTCGCCGCATCCAGCCTAGACCCGCGCCTGTTCTCGACGCTGTTCCACGTGGGATGATCGGCGCAAGCTGCTGAAAAAATGCGCAGGATCTGTCGGTTCAGCGCCTTTTCGCCGCATCGCAGCAAATTTTGCTGCGCGTGCTCCATTTATGCGATACGATTCTTGTGAATGCAGCATCGGCGCATCCGCACGGGTGGGTGTGCCATCCCGAAAGGAAGCCGAGACGTGCATCGCCTTGGACTGCACCCCGCCTCTGATCGCCCGATGGTTCGGTGTGGCAAGGGTTTTGCCCCTCAGGTTTCCGGCTGCTTCGTATTTACAGGAGAGACATGTAATGAATCCGATTGCCCATCAGCTTGAGCTTCAAGCCGCTGCCATGCGCCTAGCGGGCCATGCCGTTGCCAGCCAGTTGAAACTTATGGAAATCGTAGCTCGTTCGGCATTCGAACTGCCCTTGGCGCCGTTTGGCGTGCCAAGTGCAGGGACGAAGGCGACCGCGGCCGCACCGGCCAAACGCCCTGCCCCTAAGCCTGTTCGCAAAGCGAAAGCCGCAGCTAGTCCCAAGTCTGCCGCCAAAGTGGCCAAGCCCAAGCTGGCAGCTAAAGCCACCGCAGCGCAGGCGAAGCCCGCCGCGAAGCCGGCACCCGCGCAAAAGGCGGCCAAGCCATCGGTGGTAGCGACGCCGAAAGCCGCTGCTTCAAAAGCCACGACTCCCGCCATCGCGCCGAAAACCGACGCCGGGGCCAAGGTTTCCGAGCGGAACGCAGCGCCCAAAAGTGCGGTCTCGGAACCGGCTCGGCCTCAAAAGGTTACCGCGAAACCGGCATCGAACGTTCAGCCGAACAAGGTGCCCGCGCCGGCAGAGGTCGCCGCCCCGACCAAGCCGGTTGCCGCGACCGCCAAGCCTGCGCCACGCCGGACCCGGGCGCCGTCCAAGCCGCCGGCGATGCCGGAGCCAAAGGTCACAACCACGGACTGATCTCTCTCCGCTTGCTTGACAGTTCCGGGCGGGCGCGCCAACCCTGCGCCTCATGATTGATCTTCGCCCTGTCGGATATGTGATTGGATTGCTGGTCGCCATTCTCGGGGCGACCATGGCTCTGCCCATGCTTGCCGACGTCATCGAAGGCCGTGGCGAATGGACCGTTTTCTTTGAAAGCGGCGTCATCACGATTCTGACCGGGGTCGTTCTGGCAATGAGCTGCGCGAACGGCGTAGGTGAGGGGTTAACGATCCGCCAGACCTTTCTTCTGACCACGGCGGTTTGGGTCGCGCTGCCTGTGTTCGGCGCGATCCCCTTCATCTTCGGCGCGACCGAGCTGCGCTTCGTGGATGCCTATTTCGAGGCGATGTCCGGCCTGACCACCACCGGATCGACGGTCATTTCCGGGCTAGACGACCTGCCGCGCGGTTTGCTGCTGTGGCGTGGAATCCTGCAATGGCTGGGTGGGATCGGCATCATCGTCGTGGCCATGGTCTTCCTGCCCGAGCTCAAGGTCGGCGGTATGCAGATTTTCCGCTCGGAAGGGTTCGAGACCATGGGGAAGATCCTGCCCCGCGCGCAGGAGATCGCGGGCCAGATTTCCCTGATCTACGTCTTTCTGACCTTTGTCTGTGGCCTTGTTTATGCCGGGCTGGGGATGAGTTTCTTTGACGCGCTGGTACATGCGCTGACGACGATTTCGACCGGCGGATTTTCGAACTATGACGCGTCTTTTGGCACCTTTTCTGGGCCTGCAGAATATGCGGCATCCGTTTTCATGATCCTCGCGGCGCTGCCCTTCGTGCGCTATGTGCAATTCGTGAACGGCCGGACCACTTCCTTGTGGGAGGACAGTCAGATCCGCGTGTTCCTGGCCACGATCGCCGTGCTGGTGATGGTTATGGCGGTTTTCCTGACCTCGGTCTTTCCGCATCATTGGGAACAGGCGGTGCGCGAGTCGCTGTTCAACATCACCTCGATTATTTCCGGAACCGGCTATGCCAGCGTCGATTACATGGCCTGGGGCAGTTTTCCGATCATGATGTTCTTCATGATCGGGCTGATCGGCGGGTGTGCGGGCTCGACCGCCTGTTCGATCAAGGTGTTCCGGTATCAGTTGCTGTTTGCCTCGATCAAGGCGCAGATTCAGCGCATCCGGTCACCGCATGGGGTGTTCATCCCCAAATATGACGGCCGCCCGATCAGCCGCGACGTGCTGACCTCGGTCATGAGCTTTTTCATGTTCTTCGCACTGTCGCTGGGCGGGCTGTCGTGGGCACTGGCCCTGACCGGGTTGGATTTCATCACCGCCGTCTCGGGCGCGGCCACGGCTTTGGCCAATGTCGGCCCCGGTCTGGGCGATCAGATCGGCCCGGCCGGAAACTTTTCCGGGTTGAACGACACGGCCAAGTGGCTGCTGACCTTCGGCATGCTCACCGGGCGGCTGGAGTTGATGGCCGTCTATGTCCTGTTCACCATAAGGTTCTGGAGAGGCTGATGAAAAGACCGCTGGGCGCGCAGATTTCCCACATGCTCAGGGATCGGGGGGTCGAGGTCATCTTCGGCATCCCCGGCGTGCACAATCAGGAAATGTACCGCGGGATCGAAGAGGCAGGTATTGCCCATGTCCTGGCCCGGCACGAACAGGGCGCGGGGTTCATGGCCGACGGTTACGCACGCGCCACGGGCAAGCCGGGCGTGGCCTATGTGATCACAGGGCCGGGCCTGTGCAATATCCTGACGCCGATGGGGCAGGGGTACACGGACTCGGTGCCGATGCTTGTTTTGTCCTCGTGCCTGGACGAGTCCCAAGCCCAGCGGGGCCAGTTGCACCAGATGAAGGATCAGCGCGCCGCTGCGGGCTGCGTGGCCGACTGGTCGTGCCAGGCCAACGACGCGCAAGCGGTTTATGGCCTGATCGAGCGCGCCTTCGAGGAATTCGCGCTTCAGCGTCCGCGTCCCAAGCATATCCAAGTGCCGATCGGCCGGCTCGAGGCCGAGGCCGATCCTGCGCCTTTTCCCAACCAGGACGCGCAACGGGTGCGTGCGCTGGCGCCCGACATCGCCCCGGTACTGTCGCTGCTGAACATCGCGCGCCGGCCTTTGTTCATTTTGGGAGGCGGAGCCCGGTCGAACCTGTGGCGCCAGATCCTGATCAATCTGGGCGCGGCCTGTTTCACCACCTATGCCGGGCGGGGGCTGGTCGGCACGGGATACGCGCTGGATTTCGGCTCCATGCTGCCGCGTCCGGGCAGCGCCGAGATCATCGGGTCCGCCGATCTGGTTATCGCGGTTGGGGCCGAGTTGGGAGAGGTGGATCTGTGGCGCGACGACCTGGGCCATAAGGCGACTCTGGTGCGGGTGGACCTGGACCCCGAGGTGCTGTCGGATCGCCACCGGGCCGCGGTCAAGCTGCAGGCCGATGCCGAGAGCTTTGCGCTGGCCCTGTGGGCGGCCACCGAAGCCGCCAAACCCGCAACCGGCTGGAGCCCCGACGAGGTGGCCGAGGCGCGCGCGCGCTGGCGGGCCGAGGTCGATGCCGAGCGCCCGGGTATCGTGCCCGTGGCCGATGCCCTGCGCGCGGCGATGCCAGCCGACGCGATGATCTATTCCGACATGACCCAGTTCGCCTATGCCGCGAAAGAGGTCTTGGACATGGCCTTTCCCCACCACTGGCATCATCCGACCGGGTTCGGCACCCTGGGCTATGCCCTGCCGGCGGCGATCGGTGGTGCGGTGGCGCGGCGCGGCAAGCCGACCGCCGTGATCGCGGGGGATTACGGTTTTCACTACACGATGCAGGAACTGGGCGTCGCAGTAGAGCTGGGTCTGTCGCTGCCGATCATTCTGTGGGACAACGGCAAGCTGAAAGAGATCGAGGACAGCATGGTCAGCAGCCAAATCGCCCCCAACGCCGTGGTGGCGCGCAACCCCGATTTCTGCAAACTGGCCGAGGCATTCGGTGCCTTGTCAGCGGCCCCTGCGTCACTGTCCGACATGCAAAATGCGGTGCGGACGGCCTTTGAGGCGCCGCGGCCCACGCTGATACATGTGACACCCGAAATCCTGAACGGTTGATCGCAAAAGGCGCCGCATGGAACTGCGGCGCCCTCGGTCGGTTCACAAGGCCCGGATCAGTCCCAGCAATTCACCAGGACCGTCATGCCGATTGCCCGGCGGTTCAGTTCGTCCGGCGAGACCTGTCCGGTTTCCTGCGCGGTTTGGGCCGTGGCACCTGCTTTTGACAGAAGGTCATGCAGGTGGTCGGCGGCGGCCGCCAGGCTGACATCGCGTGGCAGGGAGCGGCCTTCGGCCCGGGTGGGCAGCAACATGCCCACGACATTGCCGTGATCGTCAAAGACCGGCCCGCCGGCGTCCCCCGGTTGCGCCGCAAGGTTCAGGCGGGTCACGCCGGTTTCGCCGTTCAGCCCGCGGATGTCTGCGACCTTGCCAAAGGTCAGCGTCGGGGCACCCAGCGCGCCTTCGTAGGAATACCCGGCCACGGCTACTTCGGACTGCAGCCGCGGAGGTGTGTCGTTCAGGGCCGCCACGGCCATCGGCGCCAGATTGCGTGCCGGTCGCAGCACCGCCGCACCAAGATCCGGGTCGCTGTGGGCCAACTCTAGGTCCTGATCGTCATCCAGGGTGATGCGGCTGCAGTTCTGGACGGCCTCGGCTACGGTCATGACCAGCCCGCTCGGGTCGGCAAAGAAGCCCGACCGTGACAGGCGCGGCTTGCGGATGCGCAGGCCCGACATCAGATCGACGCTCTGGCTGGCCGTTGCACCGGCGGACGATTCCAGCACCGCGTCGAGCCGGGCAAAGCTGGTGGTCATGGCGGCCAGAACGCGGGTGCGGCGGGCCTCGTCCCCCTTGGGCCAGACCAGGGTGAAACCCTTGATCCGGCCATCCTTCAACTCGGCCTGGGTATGGGAAACGATCCCTTTGCCCCGACCTTCGATCGAGAAGCGGTTTCGACTGATCTCGCGCGGGCCGTTCAGGGGGACGATTTCCAGCGACTGCATCACCTCGTAGAGGGCACGCAGGGTGTTGTTGTCGCCCTCTTGGCTGATCAACAGAACGCGGGCGTCCAGATCGCCCTTCGGGTTGAAATGGGCGAACGGAGCCTCGTACCGGTCAAAGGCCACGACACCCAGCGGCAGGTCCATCGAGATCCCGGCGCGGTCATCGACATGGCGCTGCATGCCAACGCTGATGAGCGGTGCGTTGTAGTCATCCATCAGCACCTTGCGCTGTGCGGTGGTCAGAACGCCGGTGGGCTCGAACCCGTTGAACCGCTGCCAGTCGGCCATCGACCGGCGGGTGCCCTGCCCGAATGCGCCGTCGATCGTAGCGCTGTAGAAGCCCGCGGCCTGCAGGGCGGTCTGCAGGTCCTTGCGCTCCTGCGCGTTCAGCCGCCGTTCGGACTGCAGAGCCTGGGCGCGGGTTTCGTCCGACGGTTGCTGGGTCAGGCCGGCCTGGGGCCGTTCGGGCTCGGGCTGGACGGGGGCCCTGATGGCGCCCCGGTTCAGGACATTCGCGCCAATGGGCCAAAATTGCTGCCCCAGCGCGGCGGAAAAGGTGATGAAACTGTCCGACGGGATCTGACGCTCGGCCCGATAGACGCGCAGTACCTGTTCGGCATCTGCACGAAGATAGGGGCCGATGACGATGGCGTACCAGCCGCTGTTCAGGCGAAACCCGTTCACGTCGGGTAGATCGCTGGCATAGGCCTGGGCGCGCTCCTGCGCCTCGCGCAGCGAGGGCTGCGCCTCGATCTGCACCCAGACGCCGGGGTCGGTGCCTTGCTGAGCGATCGCGGCCCGCAGACCGAAGGAAATCGTGAAAATAAATGCAACTAGAATACGTGTCATTTTCTGCCCGTTGGTGCGGTGTCTTGGTCAAGGAACAGGTTACGCGATTCACCAGGGCGAAAGCCATGGCCCGGCCACGGGGAATTTCCAGTGTGGCGGCACAGTGACAGCCAGCGGCCATTGGCCCGTTGACGCCCTTTGGCCCCTTGCATAGGAAGGGCCAAACCGACCGGAACCGGGCACATCCGCGCCCAAAGGGAATGTCATGACCGAACCGTCAAGCGCACCACGTTCATTTCAGGAAATCATCCTGCGGCTTCAAAACTACTGGGCCTCGAAGGGCTGCGCCATCCTGCAGCCTTATGACATGGAGGTCGGCGCCGGAACCTTCCACCCTGCAACCACATTGCGCGCACTTGGCGCCAAGCCCTGGGCTGCGGCCTATGTGCAGCCCTCGCGCCGCCCGACCGACGGCCGCTATGGCGAAAACCCCAACCGCCTGCAGCATTATTACCAGTACCAGGTGCTGATCAAACCCAGCCCGCCGGACCTTCAGGAGCTGTATCTGGG
The DNA here is from genome assembly GCF_059613165.1 of Ruegeria sp. BHSB172. Lineage (NCBI taxonomy): Bacteria > Pseudomonadati > Pseudomonadota > Alphaproteobacteria > Rhodobacterales > Roseobacteraceae > Ruegeria > Ruegeria sp. BHSB172. The sequence continues at coordinate 34,481 of NZ_JBXWRZ010000026.1, read as the reverse complement.
CAGCCTTCAGGCCATCGGCATCGACATGGACCTGCATGACATCCGATTTGTCGAGGATGACTGGGAAAGCCCCACCTTGGGCGCATGGGGCCTGGGCTGGGAGGTCTGGTGTGACGGGATGGAAGTCAGCCAGTTCACCTATTTCCAGCAGGTCGGCGGCCATGACTGCGCGCCGGTCTCAGGCGAATTGACATATGGGCTGGAACGGCTGGCGATGTATGTGCTGGGCATCGATCACGTGATGGACATGCCCTTCAACGATCCACAATCGCCGATCCCGCTGACCTATGGCGACATCTTCAAGCAGACCGAGGAAGAATACGCCCGCTGGAATTTCGACGTGGCCAATACCGAGGTTCTGCTGCGCCATTTCGAAGAAGCCGAGGCCGAGTGCGCTGCGATCCTGAGCCAGGAGCATGCGGACCCCAAGACGGGCAAGCGCATCATCATGGCGCATCCCGCCTATGACCAGTGCATCAAGGCCAGCCACATCTTCAACCTTCTGGACGCGCGCGGCGTGATCTCGGTGACGGAACGCCAGGCCTATATCGGGCGGGTGCGGGCGCTGGCCAAGCAATGCGCCGATGCCTTCGTGCAGACCGAGGCGGCCGGGTATCAGGCCTGATGGGCCGCTCAGGCCAATCCCGGCAGCAGGGCCTTGAGGCCGTCCGCGATCATGCCGACCGCGATGGCCGACAGGATCATGCCCATCAGACGGCTCATGATGACGCGGGCGTTGTCCGACAGGCGCCGGCCGAGGGCCGCGGCATTCCAGAACGTGACCAGCAACAGCAGCGTCACGCCCAAAAACACCCCGGCATAAAGCATGGCATCGGCAACGTTGCTGACATGATGGGCAAACAGGATGACCGTAGTGATGGTGCCGGGCCCCACGAGAATGGGAAAGGTCAGCGGATAGAAGGCGACAGTCTCGGGCGCCGGGTAGGCCTGTTTTTCGCTGTCCGTCCCGTGATGCGCGCTGGTTTCGCCACCGTTCAGCATGTTCAGCCCGAACAGCAGAACAACCAGGCCGCCAGCGACCCGCAGATCATTGACGCTGATCCCGAACAGCCCCAGAATATGATTTCCGAGGATGGCGAAAAGACCCCCGAGAACAAGGCAGTACACGGCGGTCTTGACCGCAACCTTGCGCTGGTCGCCCAGGTCCAGGCCCTCGGTCACGGTCAGGAAAACGGGCAGGTTGGTGATCGGGTTCATGATCGCAAACAGCGCGCCGAAAAATCCGGTGGCCAGTGTCAGATCCATCCAAATAGCCTTACGATATCAGGTTCAGGTTCCCACACTGTCTCATTTTCGGACGACTTGAAAGACGCTGCGTGAACAGGAGGCGTGATCTATGACCGGAAAGCTGCTGGCAATTCTCATTGTGATCTGCGCGGTGATGGCGGGCGTGGCCATGTATTACCTGCAGGTCTACGGGTACTACTACACCGTAACGCCGACCCCCGGCCGGGATGTCGTTCTGACCGACCGGCAAAGCGGCGCGACGGTGCCCATTTCCTATGACGGGTTTCAAGCCATCGACGCCGACAGCTCTCCGATCCGGTACCGGGCCTGTTTCACGACGGATCTGACACCGGATCAACTGGCCCAGCAGTTCGAACCCGCCGAAAAGGCCGAGCCGCTGACAGCACCGGGCTGGTTCGACTGCTACGACGCCGAGGCGTTGGGAAAGGCGCTGGCAAGCGGTTCGGCCCGCGCGTTCATCGGCGTCAAGAACATCCACTATGGCGTGGACCGGGTGGTTGCGGTCACCCAGGACGGGCGCGGCTTTGCCTGGCACGTCCTGAACAACTGCGGCGAAAAGGCCTATGACGGCACCGTGGTCGGCGAGGAATGTCCGCCCCGCCCGGAAAGCTGAGCGGCAGGATGGGGTTCACCTTGGATATCCCCGGTTTCGTGACGGCAACACTGGGTTTTGCAGTCTACCTGATGGGCGCCGAGATCAACGCCCGCGCCGAGGTTCTGCGTCGGTTCAACATTCCCGAACCTGTGACCGGAGGCCTGCTGGCCTCACTGGTGGTTCTTGCGCTGTATTTGCTGTTCGGGATCGAACTGGAGTTCGACCTGACCACGCGGGATTTCCTGCTGGTGCTGTTCTTTGCCGGGATCGGCCTGAACGCCCGGCTGTCCGACCTGATCGCAGGCGGAAAGCCCTTGCTGCTACTGCTGATCCTCACGCTGCTGACGATCGTGGCGCAGAACCTGATCGGCGCGGCGGGGGCGGCGGCCTTTGGTTATCCGGCGCAGTCCGGCGTTCTGTTCGGGTCGGCCGCCCTGATCGGCGGCCATGGCACTGCCATCGCTTGGGCGCCCGAGGTCGCGCAGGCCACCGGGCTTGAGGGCGCGACCGAGTTGGGGGTGGCCGTTGCGACCCTCGGGCTTGTTCTGGCCGCGCTGGTCGGTGGCCCCATCGCGCGTCTGTTGATCGAAGGGCGCGACCTGTCGCCAAACCGCCCGGACGAGGAACACACGATCGGCTTGCCCGACGAGCCGTCAGACGCTGCCGCGAAGATCGACCACCTGACGGTGATGCGGGTGCTGCTGTACCTGAACATGGCCATCATCGCGGGCTATGCTCTGTCCGAGGTGATCCTGGCCGCGGGTTTGAAGCTGCCGTTGTTCGTGCCGTGCCTGATCATGGGCATCGTGATCGGCAACCTGCGTCCGCTGCTGGCCCCGCGCGCTGCGCCTGTGTCGCGCACGCCGTCGCTGGCGCTGATTTCGGAGTTTGCGCTGGGCGCGTTTCTGGCCATGTCGCTGATGAGCCTGCAGCTGTGGACCATCGCAGATTTGGGCCTGTCGATCGTGGTGATCATGACGGCGCAAACGTTGTTTGCAGTGGCTTTCGTGATCTGGGTTCTGTTCCCGGTCATGGGCGCCAACTACCGCGCGGCCGTGCTGGCGGCGGGGTTTGGCGGCTTCGCGCTGGGCGCGACACCGACCGCAATTGCCAATATGACCGCCGTAACCAAGCGATACGGGCCTTCGCCTATTGCCTTTATCGTGCTCCCCCTTGTATCCGCATTCTTCGTGGATATCGCCAATGCCATCGTCATCCAGACGATCGTCAATTTCTAAGGATCGAAAATGCCCGACCTGCTGATCGAACTGTTTTCCGAGGAAATCCCCGCGCGCATGCAGACCCGCGCCGGCGAGGATCTGAAAAAACGGATCACCGACGGTCTGGTAGAGGCCGGTCTGACCTATGCCCACGCCCACGCCCTGACCACGCCGCGCCGCCTGACGCTGGCGGTCGAGGGGCTGCTGGCCGAAAGCCCCACCATCCGCGAGGAGCGCAAGGGCCCCAAGGTTGGCGCGCCGGACAAGGCCATCGAAGGCTTCCTACGTGGCGCGGGGATCAGCCGCGACCAATTGGAAGAGCGCGAGACGCCCAAGGGCGCGGTCTATTTTGCCACCATCGAGAAATCGGGTCGCCCGGCGGCCGAGATCGTGGCCGAGGTTTTGGCCGACACGATCCGAAACTTCCCCTGGCCCAAGTCGATGCGCTGGGGCAGTTCCTCGCTGCGCTGGGTGCGCCCGCTGCATTCGATCCTGTGCATCCTCAGTGATGAAGGCGGTGCGCAGGTCGTGCCGATGGAGATCGACGGGATCACGACCGGTGACACCACCGAGGGCCATCGCTTCATGGCGCCCGGCCGGTTTGCCGTGACCGGGTTCGAGGATTACGCCGCCAAGCTGAAGCGCGCCTTTGTCGTGCTGTCGCCCGAGGAACGGGCCGAGCACATCTGGAACGACGCACAGAACCTGGCCTTTGCTGCCGGTCTGGAGGTGGTCGAGGACAAGGGCCTGCTGGCCGAGGTGGCCGGGCTGGTCGAATGGCCGGTGGTGCTGATGGGGCAGATCGACGATGAATTCCTCGACCTGCCGCCCGAGGTGCTGCAGACCTCGATGAAAGAGCACCAGAAATTCTTCTCGGTCCGCAATCCCAAGACGGGGCGGATCGAGCGGTTCATCACCGTCGCCAACCGCGAGACCAGCGACAATGGCGCGACCATTCTGGCCGGAAACCAGAAGGTGCTGTCGGCCCGTCTGGCCGATGCAAAATTCTTTTGGGAAAATGATCTGCGCGTTGCCAAGGCAGACATTACGCAATGGACCCGCGCGCTTGAGAACGTGACCTTCCACAACAAGCTGGGCACCCAGGCCCAGCGGATCGACCGCATTGCCGCGCTGGCCCGCGAACTGGCCCCGGTGACGGGTGCCGACCCGGATCAGGCTGAAAAGGCCGCGCGGCTGGCCAAGGCCGATCTGAGTTCTGAAATGGTGTATGAATTCCCCGAACTTCAGGGGCTTATGGGCCGCTATTACATCGAGGCCGCCGGTGAAGACGCCGCCGTGGCCGCCGTGGCGCAGGAGCATTACTCCCCGCTGGGCCCGTCGGATGATGTTCCGGCGGCACCGCTGTCGATGACCGTGGCGCTGGCCGACAAGCTGGACACGCTGACCGGGTTCTGGGCGATCAATGAAAAGCCCACCGGCTCGAAAGACCCGTTCGCGCTGCGCCGCGCGGCGCTGGGGGTGATCCGGTTGATCCTAGAGAACGATCTGAGGCTGGATTTGAAAGAGGCCTGTGTCTGGGCCTACTTCCCGCACGCTCTCAAGCGTGACACCTCGGCCGGTGAAACCATCGAGGAAAAGCGCGCGGAATACGCTCGGATCATGGGAGTCGAGGTCGACAAACTGCATGATCTGGGGATCGAGGCATTGGCGTCGATGATTGCCGAGCGTGGAATTCTCGGTACGTTGTGGGACACGCTGAATGACCGGAACTCCAGCTTCCGCGAAGATGCGGTGATCCTGGAAGATTTGCTTACCTTCGTCCACGACCGGCTCAAGGTCTTTCTGCGTGACGAAGGCATACGCCACGACGTGATCGACGCCTGTATCGCGATGGACGGGAATGATGACATCAACCTGCTGGTTAAACGCGCCCGCGCGTTGAATGTGGTGATCGCGACCGAGGATGGAGAGAATCTCGTGCAGGGATTCAAACGCGCCAACAACATCCTGACCCAGGCCGAGGAAAAGGACGGCGTGGAATATTCCTTCGGGGCCGATCCGAAATTTGCTGAAACCGACAGCGAAAAGGCCCTGTTCACCGCGCTGGAGGAGGCGCAGGCCAAGATCGCGCCGGCACTCGAGGCCGAGGATTTCCCGGCGGCGATGGCAGCGATGGCCGCGCTGCGCGGGCCAATCGACGCATTCTTCGAGGACGTTCAGGTCAATTCCGACAATGCCGTGCTGCGCCGCAACCGCTTGAACCTTCTCAGCCAGATCCGCCAGATCTGTTCCAGCGTCGCGGACCTGACGAAGATCGAAGGCTGAGGCCCACGGGCGCGCCGCGGCGCGCCCACTCGGCCCTTGCGCGACCGGCGCAGGCGCTTATGCTGCGGAGAAACCAAAAGGTGCCGCAGTGCAGAATAATCCACATACAACGCTTGTCACACCCGATGCGCCCATCGCCGCGAATACGCATGGCGGGCGGGCGAAATGCCTGCAACGCTTGGTGCGGTTGAACCTGCCAGTGCCGCGCACCGTGGCGCTGTCTTTCGACGCCGTCCAGCGGATCGCCGATGGCGAGGTGCCCGACATCGAGGCGGTGCTGGAACAATTCGATGCTTCGGCGCTGCTGTGTGTTCGGCCCAGTTCCGAGGACCCCGATTGGGGTGGGCCGGGCGCGGTGTTGAACATCGGCATGAACGACGCGCGCTATGTCGAGCTGTCCGACAAGATGGGGGGCGAGGCCGCCGCCGCCCTGTATCTGCGGTTCGTGCAAAGCTATGCGATCCACGTCGCTCGGCTGGATCCGGATGTGTTCGACGATATCGAGGGCGACGGCCGCAGCGGGCTGCGCCAGACCCTGCGCGCCTACGAGGACGAGACCGACGAGGAGTTCCCACAGGACCGTGGCGAGCAGCTGATCGGGGTGCTGCGCTCGATGGCGCGGGCGTGGGACGGCACGTCGGCACGATTGCTGCGTCAGGCCAAGGGGGCGCCGGCCGATGCCGGGCTGGGTCTGGTGATCCAGGAGATGATTCCGGGCGTCGGGCAGGGCGAGTGCGGCTCGGGTGTTCTGCAACTGGTCGACCCCACGACGGGTCTGCCGCAGATCACGGGCCGCTATCTGAGCCAGAGCCAGGGCCGCGACGCGCTGGGCGAAGGCGTTTCCGCACTTTATCTGGAAAAGGACCCCCGCGGACCGTCGCTCGAGGATGTGGCGCCGCAAGCCTTTGCCGACCTCAAGGCACATGCCGCGTTGATGCGCAAAAAGCTGCGCGAGGAAATGCAGGTTGAATTCGTGATCGAGAACGGCAAGGTGCATATTCTGGACGGCGTGCGCGTACCGCGCAGCGCTCGCGCCGCGATGCGCATCGCCGTTCGGTTGGCTGAAGACGGAATCATCCCGCCGCAAGAGGCGGTGATGCGGATCGATCCGCATTCTCTTAACGAGTTGCTGCACCGGCAGGTCCATCCCGAGGCCAAGCGTGACGTGCTCACTACCGGCATCGGGGCCAGCCCGGGGGCGGCCAGTGGGCGGATCGTGTTCACCTCGGCCGAAGCGCAGGCCAGCGCCGCGCGTGGCGAGCCCTGCATCCTTGTGCGCCGCGAAACCTCGCCCGAGGATGTGCGGGGCATGCATGCGGCCGTGGCCGTTTTGACCGAAAAGGGCGGGATGACCAGCCACGCCGCCGTGATTGGCCGCGGTCTGGGGCTGCCCTGTATCGTCGGTGCGTCCGAGATGAGGTTCCAGACCAAGAAGAAACATCTGGTGGCGCCGGACGGTCGCGTGTTCAAGACCGGCGACACTCTGACTATCGACGGCACGTCCGGGCAGGTACTGGCGGGTGAGCCGGCAATGCTCGAGGCGGCGCTGGACGACTGTTTCCAGACCCTGATGGGCTGGGCCGATGCTGAACGCGACATCGCCATTCGCGCCAATGCCGACACGCCCGCCGATGCGCAGGTCGCGCGCCGGTTCCAGGCCGAGGGGATCGGCCTGTGCCGGACCGAGCACATGTTCTTCGACCCCGGTCGCCTGATCGTGATGCGCGAGATGATTTTCGCCGAGACCCCTGCCGGTCGCGCGGCGGTGCTTGCGCGGCTGTTGCCTATGCAACGCGCGGATTTCGTACAGCTTTTCGAAATCATGGAAGGGCAGCCCGTCTGCATCCGCCTGTTCGACCCACCGCTGCACGAATTCCTGCCCACGACCCGCAGCGGCCAGCGTGAACTGGCCGAGGCGCTGGACCTGCCGGTTTCGGATGTTGAGCGCCGGGTCGAGGCGATGAGCGAATACAACCCCATGCTGGGCCTGCGCGGCGTCCGCCTTGGCGTGACGGTGCCCGAAATCTATGACATGCAGGCCCGCGCGATTTTCGAGGCGACCCTCGAGGCCAGCAAGAACGGCGCCCCGGTGGTTCCCGAGGTGATGATCCCGCTGGTGTCGGCCAAGCGCGAGGTCGAGCTGGTCAAGGCCCGCATCGACTCGGTGGCCGCAGCCGTCGCGGCCGAGCGGGGGCAGGATTTTGAGTACCGCCTGGGCGTGATGGTCGAAACGCCGCGCGCCTGCCTGCGCGCGGAAGAGATCGCGCCCCATGTGTCGTTCCTGAGCTTTGGCACCAACGACCTGACCCAAATGACCTATGGCTTGTCGCGGGACGATGCCGGTCGGTTCATGTCGGCCTATGTCCGGCAGGGCGTATTTTCAGAGGATCCGTTTCATGTTCTGGATGCCGACGGGGTGGGGGAGCTGCTGAAGCTGGGCTCGGAACGCGGGCGTGCGGCCCGGCCGGATGTTACGCTTTCGGTTTGCGGTGAACATGGCGGTAACCCCGAATCAATCGCCCTGTGCCGGGACCTTGGGTTCGACTATGTGTCCTGTTCTCCGTTCCGGGTTCCGGTTGCTCGGCTGGCTTCCGCTCAATTGGCGATTGCGTCAAAACTTGGGGGTTGACCTGCCCTCCGAGCCCTAAGAATAGTGGGCTTGGGGTGGACCTGTGGCCAATTTTTTTGGCCCGACGGGCAAGATTTCTCTTGCCGAATCCTCAAAACTGGACGTTTCGCCCCGTCTGGGGTAAACCCCCCTCGCGCCCGCCGGGGGAGGGTATGGCGCGTGAAGTGCCTGTGCGAGGTTATCTGATGATACGTTACATACTGGCTGTTGCCATTGCGGCGGCAACCGTGCTGCCGAGTGCGTCCGTCGCCGAGAGAGAGACCACCGATTCCGCCAAGCGTGAACTGGTGTCCCGCAACGAACTGCCGGGGCAAGGCTTCCGTGATTACCTGAAGCTTTTCCAACCACGCAAAGAGGTCAAGCCGGTTGAGGTTACATACTCGAAAGGATGGCTCGATCAATTGCCCAAGGCGGCCGGCGGAGAGGACTGGAAATGCTTGGCCGAAGCGCTGTATTTCGAAGCGCGCGGTGAAAGCGTCCGCGGCCAGTTCGCGGTTGCCGAGGTGATTCTGAACCGGGTTGAAAGCAGCCGCTTCCCCAATTCGGTTTGCGGCGTGATCCGTCAGGGTACCGGCAAGAAGTATCAGTGCCAATTTACCTATACCTGCGACGGCCGCAAAGAGGTGATCCGTGAAAAGAAGGCCTATGAGCGTGTTGCCAAGGTGGCGCGTCTGGCCATGGATGGGGTTGGTAAACCGCTCACTTCGGGCGCAACGCACTATCACACCAAGGCTGTTCGCCCGTCTTGGGCGCGGGTCTACAAAGAGACCGCGAGGATCGGCGTGCACATCTTTTATCGCCACAACTACCGGACAGCGAGCAACTAGCGCGAATTGACGCACCCGCGCTGTACGCTTGATGGCGCGGGGGTGAAGGCAGGCTATGTTGCGGGAAAGGAGACCCGTGATGAAACCAAGCCGCCGAGACCTATTGAAATCTGCTGCAGCGTTTGCGGCTTATCCGACGTTTGCCCAAGCTGCTCCGCCGACCCTGCAGGCGCGCGAGGGAACGCAGTTGATCGCGCCCGAGGGTTACCCACAGACTGGTGTTTGGGGCTATGGCGGTCGGGTACCGGGCCTGCCGATACAGGTGAAACAGGGTGCGCGGGTCCAGCGCCGTCTGGTGAATGATCTGCCGCAGGCCACCTCGGTGCATTGGCACGGTATCCGCATTGCCAACGACATGGACGGTGTGCCCGGGCTGACGCAGGATGCGGTGCCGGCGGGCGGCGTTTTCGACTATGAATTCGTCGCGCCGGACGCGGGCACCTTTTGGTACCACGCCCACAATAAATCGGTCGAGCAGGTGGCGCGCGGGCTCTATGGCCCCTTGATCGTCGAAGAGCCCCAGGCGCCGGATGTCGATCAGGATCTGACCCTGATGCTGGACGACTGGCGGCTCGACCCCGAAACCGCGCAGATCACCGGTGATTTCGAAAATGGGCACGACCTCAGCCATGCCGGACGCCTTGGCAACCTTGTGACGGTCAATGGACGTTTCGACCCCTCCTATACCGTCAAGCGCCACGAACGCCTACGGTTGCGCCTGATCAACGCCGCGAACGCCCGCATATTCGATCTGGGTCTTGATGGTTTGGCGGGGTGGATCGTCGCGCTGGACGGCATGCCGGTGTCGGATCCGATCGCGATCGAAGACACATTCCCGCTGGCGCCCGCGCAGAGGGCGGACCTGATCGTCGACGTCGTGGCCGAAGATGGCAGCGCGGCCGGCCTGTTCAGCCGGGAACGCGACGGCGCCTTTGGCGTCGTGCGCCTGGACGTTTCGGGGCAGGCCGCGTCGGTGCCCCGCAAAAGTGTTCAGCCGCTGCCGCCAAACTCTTTGCCCGAGATCAGGGGGCTGGATGGCGTTCCGCGTCACCGCATGACACTGCAGGGCGGGGCCATGCGCTGGTTGGATAGTGCCCGGCTGGGCGATACGGAATTGTCTGGCCGCGAACTGGCGCAGTTGGGCCGGTTCTGGGCGTTGAACGGTTATGCCGAACGCCCCGACGACCCGTTTCTGGATGCGTCCCTTGGCAGCCTTCACCGGATCGCCTTTGTCAACGAAACAGCTTTTCCGCACGCCATGCACTTGCACGGCCACCATTTTCGTCTGGTCTTGCCGGACGGAAGTCTTGGCCCGTGGCGCGACACGGTTCTTGTCGAACGTGGCGAAACCCGCGAGATAGCGCTGGTAACCGACAACCCGGGCAACTGGTTGCTGCATTGTCACATGCTGGGCCATGCCGCGTCTGGTATGATGAGCTGGTACCGCGTCACCTGACGCCGCTTTCGGCGGCTGGAATGGCGTTTGTTTGAGTGCTATAGCCGCGCCCAACGAATAATTTGGGCAAACCTGTCCAAGCTGCCCGAAAAGGCCTGTGCCATGAGCTCTGAAATCCGCCTTGCCTTTGCGCATCCGTCCGAACGGTCCGAGGCGACCGCGCCACGCGGACCGCTTGATCGCATTTCCCTGCGCGATCACATCGTCGAGGTTGAGATCGGCGCCTTTCAGGCCGAGCGGGGCACCACCCAGCGTATCTGCTTCAACATCGTGGTCGAGGTGCGCCCGCTGACCGAGCAGATCGACGATGACGTCGACCGCATCCTGTCCTACGACCGGGTGACCGAGGCCATCGCCTACGAATTGGCGGCTGAGCGTCTGAACCTTCTGGAAACGCTGGCCGAACGGATCGCCGAGCGGATTCTGCTTGAACCTCAGGCGGTAAGAGCTTTTGTTCGAATCGAAAAATTGGATCGGGGCCCCGGCGCTTTGGGGGTCGAGATCGTGCGTGGCAAGGATGCCGTCCACCACGATGTCATCGAGGAAGAGCGTCCCCATCCCAGGCTGGTCTTTCTGTCGAACGCAGCGATTGAGTCCGACAATTTGTCGGGCTGGATCGACCAGTTGGAGAGCCGGCAGCGGCCGCTGATCCTGTGCGTCGGCGCGTCCGATCTGCCAGTGCCGCAGACCGGCCACGCCATGACCCAGCGCCGGATCGACCTGCTGGCGATCGAGCAGAACGCCTGGGTGCTGGCAGCGCGCGACCCGCGCTGTGTCGTCGTGTCGACCCGGACCGAGCTGAACTGGGCCATGAAGAACGGCCAGATCTGTGTCTGGGCACCGTCCAAGATCGTGCTGGATGCGGTCGATGGGCCTTCGGCGGCACCGTCCGATGCGGTGGCCTTGGCGGCCTGGTTCGCCGCCACTTTCGAAGCCAGCGAAATGCTGGTCATCGGTGGGCAACTGCCCGAGGCGCCCAAGACACCGCTGCGGGCGGTCCCGGTGGAGCAGGCGCAACTGTGACCAGTTACTATCGCCCACTGGTGCAACACGGGCCTGTGCGCCCGGACGGGGCCTCGCCGCTGGCGGGGCAGGGCTTGTGGTTCACCCATGCCGAATGCCTGCGGCGTGACGCGGCACCCCGGATCGTTGCAGCCGCCGACATCCCTGAAACGTGGCTCGACCGGCTGATGCAACCGCGCGCCGAGATTGCCGGGCTGGATATGACGCAGCCGCAGATCATGGGCATCCTGAACGCCACGCCAGACAGCTTTTCCGATGGTGGCAAGCACAACACCCCCGACGCCGCTTGTGCAGCAGCCCGGGAAATGGTCGCGCACGGTGCGACTATTCTGGATATCGGCGGTGAATCCACGCGCCCCGGTGCGGATTTCGTGCCCGAGGACGAAGAGATCGCCCGTACCCAGCCCTTGATCCGCGCGATCCGGGCTGAGACACCGGCGCTGATTTCGATCGACACGCGCAAATCCGCCGTGGCCAGGGCTGCGGTCGAGGCCGGTGCGGGGCTGATCAACGACGTTTCGGGCTTTACCTTCGATCCTGCACTTGGCGCTTTCTGCGCCGAGATCGATGCGCCGGTCTGCGTAATGCACATGCAGGGCGACCCGGCCACGATGCAGGACAACCCGACCTATGACGACGTTCTGCTGGACGTCTACGATTTCCTGTCCGGGCAGGTGGCCTGGCTGGAAGGCCTCGGGCTGGATCGGGGCCGGATCATCGTTGATCCGGGTATCGGGTTCGGAAAGACCGAGGAACACAACCTGACCTTGCTGCGCAATCTCAGCCTGTTTCATGGGTTGGGCTGCCCGATCCTGCTGGGCGTGTCACGCAAAGGCTTCATCGGCCGGATCGGCAAGGAACCGCGCAAGGATGCCCGCGCACCGGGATCAATCGCCGTGGCGTTGGCTGGATTGTCGCAAGGTGTACAGATCATCAGGGTACATGACGTGGCCGAGACCGCTCAGGCCTTGCGCCTGTGGGCCGCTGTCCGGTAATCGGGTCGCAGGCAGGACCAACCGGAGAAAGCAGGAATGCGCAAGCTGTTCGGAACCGACGGGGTGCGGGGCACCGCCAACACCTATCCGATGACGGCCGAGATGGCGTTGCGGATCGGCGCGGCCGCGGGGCGCTACTTCCGCCGGGATGGCTCGGGCGTTCACCGGGTGGTGATCGGCAAGGACACGCGCCTGTCGGGCTATATGCTGGAAAGTGCGCTGACGGCGGGTCTGACATCGACCGGCATGAACGTGCTGCTGTTGGGACCGGTGCCGACACCGGCGGTCGGGCTGATGACCCGGTCGATGCGGGCTGATCTGGGTGTGATGATTTCGGCCAGCCACAACCCGGCCGAGGACAACGGGATCAAGTTCTTCGGCCCCGATGGGTTCAAACTGTCCGACCAAGCCGAACTTGAGATCGAACAGCTTATCGAAGCGGGTGTCAAACCCGCGCGGGCGCAAAATATCGGGCGCGCCCGGCGTGTCGATGACGCGCGGTTCCGCTATGGCGAGCGGGTCAAGTCATCTCTGCCGCGCGATCTGCGGCTGGACGGTCTGAAGGTGGTGATTGACTGTGCCAACGGGGCCGCACACCGCACCGCGCCCGAGGTGCTGTGGGAATTGGGGGCCGAGGTGATCCCGGTGGGAACGGCGCCCAACGGCACGAACATCAATCTGGGCTGCGGCTCGACCCAGCCGCGCGTGGCGGCCGAGGCCGTCGTGGCGCATGGGGCGGATGTGGGCATCTGCCTCGACGGTGATGCCGACCGGGTGGTGATCGTGGATGAGACCGGACAGGTCGCCGATGGTGATCAGCTCATGGCCCTTCTGGCCACCGCCTGGGCCACTTCCGAACGGTTGAAAGGCGGCGCTCTTGTTGCGACCGTCATGTCGAACCTGGGTCTGGAGCGGTTCCTGGGCGCGCGCGGGCTGCGGCTGGAACGGACGGCGGTTGGTGACCGCTATGTGGTCGAGCGTATGCGGGAAGGCGGGTTCAACCTTGGCGGCGAGCAATCCGGCCACATCGTCATGAGCGACTATGCCACCACCGGTGATGGCCTGATGGCGGGGCTGCATTTCCTGGCCGAGATGGTCATTTCCGGACGCAAAGCCTCGGATCTGGCGCAGCAGTTCGAGACCGTGCCGCAACTGTTGAAGAACGTGCGCTATGGCGAGGGGCAGGCCCCGCTGGAAACGGACACGGTCAAGGCCGCGATCGCCGATGCCGAGGCGCGGCTGAACGGGCAGGGGCGGTTGCTGATCCGCAAGTCGGGCACCGAGCCGTTGATCCGCGTTATGGCGGAATGCGAGGACGACGCCCTTTTGGCTCAGGTCGTCGATGGGATCGTGGCCGAGGTCGAAGCCGCCGCGCGTCAGTAGCCCAACAGCAACTTGCGCAGACTGAACCATTGGCTGATGGCCATTCCGGTCAGGATCAGCGCCAACGCGATGTAGAACCGCAGCGGCAGCGCCTCGGACAGGATCCATGCGCCGAAGATCATCGACCAGACCGGCACCTGATAGTTCACCAGCGTCATGAAGACCGACCCGGCGCTGCGAATGATCGATACCCGCAGCAGGGTCGCAAAGGCCGTTGGCACAAGCCCCAGCACGATCAAGGCAAGGGTTGGGCGCAGGCCCTGCGGGGCGGGCACGCCCTCGGTCGTCAACATGACCGGCAGCAGGATCACCGCGCCCACCACCAATGTCAGTGCGGCCAGTACCACCGGGTCGATCGGCGGGCAGCGCCGGGTCAGGATCGACGCCACCGAATAGCAGAACGCCGCCCCGATGCAGGCCAGTTGGGCCAGCGGCTCGGCCCCGCTGCCCAGTTGCGCCAGCCCTGGGCCGATAAGCACCAGCGCTCCGGTGAAGCCCAGGGATACCCCGACGAAACGACGTGCGTTCAGGGGTTCGTCCGAGAAGAAATGCGCCAGCGGCAGCACCATCAGCGGAATTGCCGCCATGGACAGCCCGGCAAAAGCCGAAGGCACATATTGCTGCCCCCAGCTGAGCAGCACGAAAGGCAGCGCGGTGGACAGGATGCCGATCAGGATTACCGACCACGCCAGACTTGGTGTCAGGCTGGGGATGCGCCGCCCGGCCAGCCCCATCAAAGCCAGAAGCATCACCGCCCCCAGAGTCGTCCGCGCCGTGGCCACCGTGATCGGGCCATAGCCTTCCAACGCCATCGCGACAACCATGAAGGTGCCGCCCCAGATCAGGCCCAGGGCAATGACGCCGCTCCAGTCGCGTATGTCGGGTTGATGCACCATCGCTGGCCGTTCATCCGTTGTGCATGAAAAGGGCGGCCACTGTGGCCGCCCTTTGGTTTCAACCGTTCCGGCTCAGTTCTTTTCCTGATCGACCAGCTTGCCGGCCGAAATCCAGGGCATCATGCCCCGCAGCTTTTTGCCGACTTCTTCGATCTGGTGTTCGTCATTGGCCCGGCGCGAGGCCTTCAGGAAGGGTTGGCCCACCTGGTTTTCCAGCATGAAGTCACGCACGAACTTGCCCTGCTGGATGTCCGACAGAACCTCTTTCATCGCCTTCTTGGTCTGCTCATAGGGCAGGATGCGTGGCCCGGTGACGTATTGACCGTATTCCGCAGTGTTCGAGATCGAGTAGTCCATGTTGGCGATACCGCCTTCATAGATCAGGTCCACGATCAGCTTCACCTCGTGCAGACACTCGAAATAGGCCATCTCGGGCGCATAGCCGGCCTCGACCAGAGTTTCAAAACCGCAGCGGATCAGTTCGACCAGACCGCCGCACAGAACAGCCTGCTCGCCGAACAGGTCGGTCTCACACTCTTCGCGGAAGTTGGTCTCGATGATGCCCGAACGGCCGCCGCCGATGGCCGAGCAGTACGACAGGCCGATTTCCAGCGCCTTGCCGGTTGCGTCGGTGTGAACGGCCACCAGGCAGGGCACGCCGCCGCCTTTGACATATTCGCCGCGCACCGTGTGGCCGGGGCCTTTGGGCGCCATCATGATGACGTCCACGCCCTCTTTCGGTTCGATCAGGCCGAAATGCACGTTCAGGCCGTGAGCAAAGGCGATGGCCGCGCCGGGCTTGATGTTGTCATGCACGTATTTCTTGTAGGTCTCGGCCTGAAGCTCGTCGGGCATGGTGAACATGATGACGTCGCACCAAGCCGCGGCTTCGGCGATCCCCATCACCTGCAGGCCTTCGGCTTCGGCTTTCTTGGCCGAGGGCGAGCCTTCGCGCAGGGCGACGACCAGGTTCTTGGCACCCGAGTCGCGCAGGTTCAGCGCGTGGGCGTGGCCTTGGGAGCCATAGCCCAGGATGGCTACTTTCTTGTCCTTGATCAGGTTGATGTCGCAATCGCGATCGTAATAGACGCGCATTTTGCCGGTCCTTTCTGTTTCGATTGATGCGGTTCTATCTGTGACGATTGCTATTGGCGAGAGCGTTGGGATTGGATATTGACGAAAGATGTAAACAATAATTCTTGGAAATAAGAAAAAACAAAAAATTCATGCTTGACGATATCGACCGCCGCATCCTGCGCCATTTTCAGGCCGAGCCAAGCCTGAGCACCGCCGAACTGGCCGAGCGGTGCCGGATCAGCAATGGCGTGTGTTGGCGCCGGATCGAGAAGATGCAGGCCGCCGGGATCATTCAGGGGCAGGAGGCCGTGATTGACTGGTCCGCCATGGGCTATGCGGTCGAGGTGTCGCTGCGGGTGACGCTGGACAAGACCCAGCCGCGCGCCTTCGACGAGTTCACCGCGGCGGCCCGCAAGGTGCCCGAGGTGATCGAGATCCAGACCTTTCTGGGGCGGGTGGATGTTCGCCTGTCCATCATCGCGCGGGACATGGCGCATTATCAGCAGGTCTATCGCGACCGTATCCTGACCTTGCCGCATATCGCCGACATCGAGGCCCTGATGCACATCGCGCGGGTCAAACGGGACGAGGTGCTGCCGGTATGATCGAACTGGACGATCTTGACCGCAAGCTGCTGCGCGCCTTGGCGCAGGACTCCACGCAGAGCGCGGGTGCGCTGGGGCGGCGTTTCGGGCTGTCGCAGCCCGCGACATGGCGCCGGATCCGGCGGCTGGAGCAGGCGGGCATCATCAAGGGGCGCAGGCTGCGTCTGAATGCCGAGGCGCTGGGGTTCGGCGTCACCGTATTTCTGGGCGTCAAGCTGGCGCGCAAAGGGCAGGTCAGCCTCGAGGATTTCGAACGCGCCGTCAGCGCCATCCCCGAGGTGCAGACCGTGGAACACGTTCTGGGCCTGTATGATTATCGGCTGAGAGTGGTGGCGCGTGACCTGGCGGATTTCGAGCGTGTTCTGCGCCGCCGCATCATGACACTGCCTGGGGCCGGAGATGTCGAAGCCAACGTGCTTCTGAGCGAAGAACGCCGACCGGGGCCCATCGGCTAGGTTTCAGTACTGGGTGCGGATGCAGTATCCGGGGTGGAAGGTCATGCGCGCAAAGGACAGTGGCACTCCGTCCTTCCAGGTGGTTCGCTCCAGTTGCATCATCGCCGCTGCGGTCGTTGCACCCATATAATCGGCAAGGCCGCTGTCGGCGGAAATTGCCCTGAAGGCGATTTCGGCAACCGAAAACGGCGCGGCGTCCAGCAACCATTCATGCGGCGATGTCCGCTCTAGGTCGGCCGCTTCAATTTCGGGGACGGCGGCGATGTTGACCCACCGTTCTTCGTGCTGAAAAGGACGGTTGTCTGCATAATGCATGCAGACCACGTGCAGCACCCGCGCATTTGCCTGCAGGCTGAGTTGCGAGCTGAGCCAACCGGGGCTGGGCACCACATTCCGTTCCACAAGTGAATAGCGATAGGCGGCATTCTGGTCTTCAACGACTTGCTTGACCACAGACAGCTCGAGCTTGGCCTGCTTGCTGGGCAATTTCTTGACCCGAGTGCCACTTTTGCGTTTGCGTTCGACAAAGCCCTGTTCGGCAAGTTCGCGCAGCGCCCGGTTCACGGTTGCCCGCGCGCAGTTGAATTCCTCGGCCAGCTGTGTCTCGGTCGGCAGCAATGCGCCTTGTGGCCAGACACGGGTTTCAATCCGCCTTTTGACTTCGTCACGAACAAACTGAAAACTGATACGCTTGTGAGCATTCACTGTCTGGAAATTCCTGTTCAGGTTCCGGCTGAGCGTATCTGTTCAGAAACACGCCAGAGTGTAAAGATCACCTGATACTGGTTGGCGTCATTTTTGCCGTTCCGGCCGATACTGTTGCATTCGAGAATATCAAAATGACATTTTCCTTGGGTCAATTGTTGATAATGGCCAGCCCATTCCCATAGTTTGTGTCTTATTTCTAAAAAATCAAAACTTGAAAGGAGCCTCCATGCCCGCATTGTTGGAAACCGTCGATCCACAGGGGCTTGAGGAGTTTTCGGTTGTGTTCACCGACCGCTCGCTCAATCACATGTCGCAGGCTTTTCAGCAGGTGATGCGCGACATCTCAGGGATGCTGCGGAGCGTCTATGGCGCGGATGGCGTGGCCATTGTGCCGGGTGGCGGAACCTACGCGATGGAGGCTGTGGCCCGCCAATTCGCCCGTGGCGCCAATGTGCTGGTGGTACGCAACGGCTGGTTCTCGTATCGCTGGAGCCAGATTATCGAAACCGGGGGGCTGACGGCGTCAGCCACCGTGTTGAAGGCCCGTCAAACGGGGAATTCCAGCCCGTCGCCCTTTGCGCCTGCGCCGATCGACGAGGTGGTCGAAACCATTCGCAGCCAGCGACCCGGCGTGGTGTTCGCGCCGCATGTGGAAACCTCGGCCGGGGTCATTCTGCCGGACGACTATGTCAGCGCGATGGCTGCCGCAGCGCACGAGGTCGGCGCGCTGATGGTGCTCGACTGCATCGCCTCGGGCTGTGCCTGGATCGACATGAAGGCCACCGGCGTGGACGTTCTGATCTCGGCCCCGCAAAAGGGTTGGAGCGCCTCGCCCTGTGCTGGTCTGGTCATGCTGTCTGAACGCGCCGAGGCGCGGCTGGCCGAGACCACCTCGGACAGTTTCGCGCTGGATCTGAAGAAATGGCGCCAGATCATGCAGGCCTATGAGGGCGGCGGCCATGCTTATCACGCCACCATGCCCACCGATGCGCTGCGGGCGTTCCGGGACACGATGCTGGAGACCCGTGACTATGGGTTCGACAAGCTGCGCGACGCGCAATGGCTGCTGGGGAACGCGGTGCGGGCGATGCTGCGCGACAAGGGGGTCGTTTCGGTCGCGGCCGAAGGCTTTGGGGCACCGGGGGTGGTGGTCAGTTATACCGACGACCCCGAGGTGCAGAACGGCAGGAAGTTCGCCGCGCTGGGCATGCAGATCGCGGCCGGGGTACCGCTGCAATGTGACGAGCCCGAGGGGTTCAGCACCTTCCGTCTGGGCCTGTTCGGGCTGGACAAGCTCTATGATGTCGATGGCACGGTGGCCCGGCTGAAGCGGGTGCTGGATCAGGTGCTTTAGGCCCGAACGGGCCTCAGCGCACGCCGAGGCCCATCTGCATCAGCGTCTTGCGCACCACCGGCATCGAATAAAGCGCGTTGAGCCCTGCGGCGCGCGCATCGCGCAACGGCCGTGCCTCGACCATCGAGGCGCGGTTCAGCAGGTCGATCCCCTTGACTCGCAGCTCGATCTCGGAATGACGGGCCTTGTGATAGGCGTCGAGCATTTGGGCATCTCCCAGACCCTCGGGCCGGGCCTTGGCCAAGTCCAGCAGGCTGCGCAGATCTCCCAGTGACATGTTCAGCCCCTGCGCGCCGATCGGGGGCACCACATGGGCGGCCTCGGCCATCAGCGCCACGCGCTGGGCCGACAGGCGCTCGGCCGATTGGCTGATGATCGGCCAGATCGTCCGGCGTGAGGCCAGTTTCAGCGGCCCAAAAAGGCCGCAGGACCGCTCGGTCATCGCGGCTTCGAACTCGGCCTCGGGCAGGTTTAGCAGTTCGACCGCGCGTGGGCCGCGCTCCATCCACACGATCGCCGACGAGGGCCGGCCCTGCCAGTCAGGCAGGGGGACCAGGGTGAACGGCCCGCCGGACCGGTGGATCTCGGTCGAGACGTTTTCATGGGCGATCGGATGGGTCACCGCAAAGGCCAATGCCTTTTGCCCGTATCGCGTGGTGTGGACCTTGATCCCCGCAGCCTCTCGCATCGGCGAGTTGCGGCCGTCGGCGGCGATCACCAGCTTGGTGCGGATGCGCGTGCCGTCGGACAGACCCACACGCGCCTCGGCGGTGCGGGTGAACAGGCAGACGGTGCCGGTGCCGGGGCGGAAATCGACATTCGGCAGTTCGTGCAGCCGGGCCACCATCTCGCGCCGTAGCAGCCAGTTGGGCAGGTTCCAGCCAAAGGGTTGATCCGAGATATCGGCGGCGTTGAAATCGCGCACCACGCGCGGCTCGGGGATGTCGCCGCCCGCGTCCACGATGCGCATGATCTGCAACGGCGCGGCGTAAGGTTCCAGCCGGTCCCACAATCCGCAGTGCTGCAGCAGGCCGTGCGCCGGCTGCAGAAACGCGGTGGTGCGTAGGTCGGACCCGTCGGCGTCTCGGTCGGTGACGGGTGGGGTCGGGTCCACGCAGATCACGTCGAACCCTGCGGCGCCGAATACGGCCGCCGCGGTCAGCCCGGCGATGCCGCCGCCGGAAATCAGGATGTCACAACTGTCGGTCATCGCGTCACTCTCCGTTGCCTGCGGACCCTAGTGCGGTTCTGGGGCCTGCGCCAAGTGACATCCTGTCCCGTGGTCTAGCCGCGTGAAATCAGGACCAGAATCACGAACATCACCGGCACCATCGCCAAGGCCGGCAGATACAGGCCCGGCAGGCCGAACAACAGGGCGGAACAGCCCCACATGCTGACCAGCGCCGCAACGGTATAGCCCAGATCCTCGGGCTTTCCATTGGCCGCATCGCGGGCCAGCCAGCCAAACAGGGGAATTGCAAAAAGCAGGCGCTGCCAAAAGGGCAGGCGGCCGGGCATCTCGATTGCGGTCATCGGGGTCTCCAGTTCTGTTCGTCGCTGAGCCTGATGTAGGAACGACTTTGCATCTGCAGAATGCGCGGATCGTCGCAGTTTCGGGCTGCGCGCAGGCGCATTTCGTCGCAGTCTCGGGTGGTTCAGATCAGGCGCGCGAGAAAGGCGGTCAGGTCATCCGTGTGGTGGTGGATGTGATCCGCGTCATGAGGATCGGGCGCAACATGCACCGTACGCATGCCCATGTCGTGCGGGACCTTCAGGTTGCGCGGCTCGTCCTCGAACATGGCGGCGCGGTCGGGGTGGATGCCGTCGCGGGCAAAGACCGTTTCAAACGCGGCCTTGTCGGGTTTGGGGCGATACCCCGCATGTTCGACCCCATAGATCGCGTCGAACAGCCCATTTAACCCGCGTGAGGCCAGAACCCGCTCGGCGTAGGGCGCGCTGCCGTTGGTGTAGACGATGCGCCGCCCGGGCAGGGCCCGGATATGCGCGGCCAGCGCAGGGTCGGGCTCCATGTGGCTCAGGTCGACCTGATGAACCGCGTGCAGATAGGGCTCGGGGTCCAGATCATGTTCGGCCATCAGCCCGGCCAGCGTGGTGCCGTGTTCACGCCAATAATGTTGACGCAGTCGGTCGGCCTCGGCCCGGTCGACGCGCAGGGCTTCGACCACGTATTCCGTCATAAGCACCTCGATCTGATCGAACAGGCGCATGTGCGGCGGATACAGGGTATTGTCCAGATCGAACACCCACTGAGTGACATGCGAAAACGCAGGCTTGACCATGGGGTTGGGTTTAGGCCGTGGCCACCGGGTTTTCAATGGCGCACTTGATTGCAGACCCATGGCCCGGATAGACAGGTCCGAACGAGGAGAGACCTGACCCAATGAACCAGTCCCGACAGCCCCAGACCGATGCATACAGCCTGATCCTCGAAGCGATCGACGTAGGGGTGTACAAACCCGGTGACCGGCTGGTGGAAAGTGAACTGGCCGAGCGGTTCGGCGTGTCGCGCACCCCGATCCGCGAGGCGCTACAGCGGCTTGAGACGCAGTCGCTGCTTGAACGTGACGGGCGGTCGCTGATCGTGGCCTCGCTGGACCACAACCAGATGGCCGAGCTTTATGTCGTCCGGCGTGAATTGGAGGGGCTGGCGGCCCGGCTGGCCGCGCGGCATGCGACCGAGGAAGAAATCAAGGTATTGCAGGACATGGTCGCGGCCGACGATGCACTTGTGGGTGACCCGGTCGCCCTGTCGCGCGCCAATCGACGGTTCCACGAACAGATCCACCTGGCGTCGCACAACCGCTATCTCGTGCAGCAACTGGATCTTGTGCACCGCACGATGGCGCTTATGGCCACCACGTCGCTGGCAGCGCAAGGTCGGGGCGAGATCGCCCAGAACGAGCACAAGGCGATCGTTGACGCCATCGCGGCCCGCGACGAGGAGGCCGCGGACCGGGCGCTGAAAGAGCATATCTCGGTCGCGTTCATGACCCGTCTGAAACAGGACGCAATCCGGCGCGAAAAGTAGGCTTGGGCAGGTTTTCTTCGGCTGCCTGGCCATGCTGGGTCTTGTCCCAGAAGAACGGGTTGGCCGCCAGTTCCCACAATGCCTTGTAGGCGGCTATCACGCCCAGCGGATAATACAGCGCCATGGTGGGCACCCATGGGATCAGGAACCGACGGCCGCCCGAGAGCACGCCCAGTGTGCCCACGATGATGTTCGCGGCTTCGGCGGTCAGGAACAGATAGACGCAACCGCGCAGGATTTCCGGCGCTATGACGCCCTGGAAAGGATGCGGCCACCCGACCGAGGCCAGCCAGAAGGCCCAGAGCACCGGGGCAAGCAGAAATTGCCCGACCGTGCCCAGAAAGAAGGCCTGAACCCCGAAAAACCGCCACGCCCCAAGGTCGCGCAGCAGCCGCGTCGGAGACCGCATATGCACCAGGTAGGTGACCATGAAGCCTTTGAGCCAGCGTGACCGCTGCTTGATCCAAGGCCAGGCGCGGAAATTCGCTTCTTCATAGGTCGTGGTGTCCACGATCTGGGTGCGATAGCCAGCGCGGGTCAGGCGCAGGCCCAGATCCGCGTCCTCGGTGACGTTGTGTGCGTCCCAGCCGCCAAGCTCGATCAGCTTGTCGCGGCGGAAGAAGAATGTCGTTCCTCCCAGCGGCACGACCAGCCCCAGCCGGGCGATTCCCGGCAGGATCACTCGGAACCAGCCGCTGTATTCGATGGTGAAGCAACGGGCGCGCCAGTTGGTTCGCGGGTTGTAGAAATCCAGTGCCCCCTGCAGGCAGACCACGTCTTCGGGCGCCTTTGCGAAATGGCGAGCGACGGTCTCGAGCTGGTCCGGCACGGGGGCGTCTTCGGCATCCCAAACGCCCACGATCTCGCCCCGGCAGAAATCCAGCGCATAGTTCATGGCGCGGGGCTTGGTGGTCAAATCGCCCAGGGCCGGTACCTCGATCGTGCGCATCCAGCTTGGCAGATCGGCTCTTTCCAGCGCCGCCCGTGTGACGCCATCCTTCTCCTCCAGCACGAGGACGACATCCAGCAGCGCCTTGGGGTATGTCAGACGTTGCAGACGCTGGACCAGAGCGCCAGCGATTTCCCGTTCCTTGTACAATGGAACCATGATCGAAACGCTGGGAAGCCGGGCAGGCGATTCCATCAATTCGGTCTGGCGTGTTCTTCGCGGAGCGAAATAGGCCGCCACGCCAGCCAGACGCAGGACCAGAAACAATGTCAACGTGCCGACCGCGGCCCAGAACAGCAGCGAAAGACCAAGCTGCGGGATGGCGGCAAGCCCGGCGACGGCCATCAGAAACGCAACAGCCGGCTTGAACCGCGAACCGAGATTCCACCCACGGCAACTCTGGCTCAGTGGGGCGCGGGTTTCTGCAGCCTGGGCCAGCTGCGTCTTGTACCGGTCTGCGATCGCATTGTCGATCTGGTCCGCTTGGGCCAAGACCGGCAGGACCGTCTGCGCGCAGTCGCGCAGGCGATCGGCCACCACGTCGAACCGATCGGGGCGGGCGGTGGCCACCATAAGGATCGGCCCGACCCGCATCCACGGAACGACGTTGTGTTCGATCCAGAATTGCACCGGGCGCAGGGCGCATAGTTCGGCAGGCGGAGGGGAGGTCTCGAGATCGGCGAATTGCAACCGGCGTTGATGCCGCAAAGCGCACAGAACATCTTTGCGCGTGGCCCAGTTTTCGCTGACGAGAATCTCGCCCAACGGTGCCTTCTGTCGCTTTTGCGATTGCAGCGCCGCGTCCAGTTGTTGGGGCGTAATCGTTCCCGCATCGACCAAACAGGCGCCAAGGGGCTTCCAAATCTCCGATCCGGCCACTGCTGTCGCGGGACCTTGATCCGAAAAACTCAACTCAACCATATTGATACCCTGCCCGAAGTCACTCGGGCAGAGTTGCTCAATCAAGGTTAATCCCAGGTTAACGGCTGCGCATATCGCAGCCAACGTGGTTTAAGCGTGGGCTTTTCTGTCCGCCATGGCCTGCGCGAACCGTTCGAACAGGTAGAAACTGTCCTGCGGGCCGGGGGACGCCTCGGGATGGTACTGAACCGAATAGACAGAACGGTCGGTCATGCGGATGCCGCAGTTCGAACCGTCAAACAGGGAGCGGTGGGTTTCGATCACGCCTTCGGGCAGCGATTGCGCGTCCACGGCGAACCCGTGGTTCATCGACGTGATCTCGACCTTGCCGGTTTCCAGATCCTTGACCGGGTGGTTCGCGCCATGGTGGCCGTGGTTCATTTTGACCGTTCGGCCGCCCAGCGCCAGCGCCAACATCTGGTGGCCAAGGCAGATCCCGAAGACCGGAAGGTCGGTGGTGTCGAGAATTTCGCGGATCATCGGCACAGCGTATTCCCCGGTGGCGGCCGGATCGCCCGGACCGTTGGACAGGAACACGCCGTCGGGGTCATGGGCCAGAACTTCTGCCGCGGTGGCGGTTGCGGGCAGCACGGTCACGTCGCACCCGGCCGAGGCCAGACAGCGCAGGATGTTCCGTTTGGCGCCGTAATCCAGGGCGACGACCTTGTGCAGGGGTGCCTGTTGCCGCTGATAGCCGTCGGGCCAGGCCCAGCGCATCTCGTCCCAGCGGTAGCTCTGGGCGCAGGTCACCTCCTTGGCCAGATCCATCCCTTCCAGCCCGGCAAAACCACGCGCCGCGGCGATCAGCGACTCGATGTCAAAATTGCCGTCGGGGACGTGGGCCAGGGCCACATGCGGGGCGCCCTGCTGACGGATCGCGCGGGTCAGCCGGCGGGTATCGACCCCACCGATGGCGATCCGGCCGCGCCGGGCCAGCCAGTCGGTCAGCCGCTCGGACGAGCGCCAGTTCGACGGCTCGGTCGGGTCCCATTTCACGACCATGCCTGCCGCCACCGGATCGGCGGTTTCGTCATCCTCGGGATTGACGCCGACATTGCCGATATGCGGGAAGGTGAACGTCACGATCTGACCGGCATAGGACGGGTCGGTCATGATCTCCTGATAGCCGGTCATCGCGGTGTTGAAACACAGCTCGGCCACGGTCTGGCCCGTGGCGCCGAAACCGGTGCCGAAGAAGAGCGTTCCGTCGGCCAGTGCCAGACATGCGGTGGGCTTGGACGTGGCGTTGTGGGCCATGGCGCGACTCTCCTTTTGGGTAAATCGGCGCATAACTAAGGGGGTTGGTGCCTCGGGTCAACCCTGTTCAATTTTCGGGCTTTTGTTGTTTTTCAAAGGCTTAACAAAAGTCCAAGGGTGTTGTGTCATGAAAACTGTTTGGATATGTTCGGGGTTCCGTTGCCATGGGGATGAATTGAGCAGATGGATATGCGAACGCGGATCACCACCGCCCTGAAGCAAGCAATGAAAGACAAGGACACCGAGCGCCTGTCGACCCTGCGGCTGATCAATGCCGCCATCAAGGACCGCGACATTGCCAAGCGCGCCGAGGGCAACGAAGAGGCCAACGGCTGCGGCGATGCGGATGTACTTGAGATACTTGGGAAAATGAGCAAGCAACGCAAGGAGAGCGCCCGCGCCTACGAGGAGGGCGGCCGCCTCGACCTGGCTGAACGCGAACTGCGCGAGGTCGAGGTGATCGAGGAATTCCTGCCCAAGCAACTGGATGACGACGAAGTCGCCGCCGCGATCGAGGCGGCGATCAGCGCGACCGGAGCCGGTTCGATCCGCGACATGGGAAAGGTGATGGGCGCTCTGAAATCGCGCTATGCCGGCCGGATGGATTTCGGCAAGGTCGGGCCGTTGGTCAAAGACCACCTGTGCAGCGTTTCGAACGGCGGCTGAGGCTGTCTCAGCCGACCGCCGGATCGCGCAAGCGTTTCACCAGGTCGTCGTAGAGGGAAACGCGCTCTTCCTCGGACAGGAAGGCACCGATTTCGACGACGCGGCCTTCGCCCGACAGAGTGACATAATTTGGCACCGGCCCGCCGGTCGGGTGGATCTCGGGGCGGGCCCAGTATCGGTTGCACTGCCATTCCTGCCGAGGGGCTCGTGGGGCATGGCGCACCAGATGGGCCTGGGTGCCGGACAGGGTCAGAACCTCGTGGACGCTGCGGGCGCGGTAATTGGCCTCGAACGCCAGCCACAGCCCGGCCACGGTCAGCAGCAGAAACGGCAGAAGCCCCCACAGAAGGACCGATCCCAGAACCGCCAGCAGGGGGATCAGTCCAAACAGAAAGACCGCCAGAACGACGGCCATCGCACCGCGCGGCGGCAACGAGTTGTGCGGCCACAGGCGCAGGCGCTGCTCGGCATCTGATGTGTCTTCCCAGTGATACGGCATCACGACAAAAAATAGCGGCCGTGCCCGTGTTGTCGATGGCAATTTCACAAGACATGCCCGACCCGCGCCCACGAGAGCGCGTCTTCCAGCCGGTCATCGCCCCAGAACACTTCGCCACCCACGACAAAGCTTGGGGCGCCGAAAATGCCCAGGCGGATGGCGGTGTCGGTTTCGGCCTGCAGCGCGGCCTCGGTCTGCGGGGTGCGGGCGCGGGCCAGTACCGGCAACGGGTCCTGCTGACAGCGGAAAAGGGCCTCGGAGATGGCCTGCTCGCTCCCGGCCTCGACCCCCTCTTCGAACCAGATCCGGTACAGCGCCTGGGTAAAGCCCTTGCCCCAGCCTTCGGACATGCCCAGCAGCGCGACCTGATTGGCCAGCTCCAGATCCGAGATTGGATAGGGCGCGGGCAGGCGCGCATGGATGTGGTACTTGGACGCCCTGCGCTGGATATCGCGCCACATATAGGCCGATTTCACGGGTTTGCCCGCAAAGGGAATGTTTCGCTGTTCGGACATCACGGCCCGCACGTTGAACGGGCGCCATTTGACCGTCGCGCCGTTTTCCTCGCAACACGCGTCCAAGCGCATGATGGTCAGGAAGCTGTAGGTGCTGCCGATCGAGTACCAAAAATCAATATCGGCCATGGCATCCCCCGAGGTTGCCGCAGTTGTCGGGCAGGGACCAGATTACCCGATTTTTACCAATCTGGCGATGGCGGCCGTGGGGGCAAAGAAAAACCCCGCCGAAAGGGCGGGGTTCTGTCATTTTGACACCGGGGTCAGTGCGCGTGGCTCTTGTCCCAGTCTTCCTGCTTGGGCAGCTGCTCGAACGTATGCTCGGGCGGCGGCGAGGGCAGGGTCCATTCCAGCGTGTCCGCGTATTCGTTCCACGGGTTCGGGCGCGTTTCCTTGGCACCACGGAACAGGGCGTAGAACACGATGCCGAAGAACAGCAGGAACGAAGCGAACGAGATGAACGCACCGATCGACGAGACGAAGTTCCACTGGGCGAATGCCTCTGGGTAGTCGATGTAACGGCGCGGCATGCCCTGACGGCCCAGGAAGTGCTGCGGGAAGAAGGTCAGGTTTGCACCGATGAAGAACATCCAGAAGTGCACCTTGCCCCAGAACTCCGAGTACTGACGGCCCGTCATCTTCGAGAAGTAGAAGTACACGCCTGCAAAGATGGCAAAGACTGCGCCCAAGCTCATCACGTAGTGGAAGTGCGCGACGACATAGTAGGTGTCGTGATAGGCGCGGTCGATACCGGCCTGCGACAGAACCACACCGGTCACACCGCCGACGGTGAACAGGAACAGGAAGCCGAAGGCGAACAGCATCGGCGTCTTGAACTCGATCGAGCCGCCCCACATGGTGGCGATCCACGAGAACACCTTCACGCCCGTCGGAACCGCAATGACCATCGTGGCCAGCATGAAGTAGGCCTGCTGACGCAGCGACATGCCGACGGTGTACATGTGGTGTGCCCACACGACGAAGCCCAGCACGCCGATTGCGATGATCGCCCAGACCATCGGCAGATAGCCGAAGATCGGCTTGCGCGAGAAGGTGGCGATCACGTGGCTGATGATGCCGAAGCCGGGCAGGATCACGATGTACACTTCGGGGTGACCGAAGAACCACAGGATGTGCTGATACAGAACGGGGTCACCGCCACCGGCCGGGTCAAAGAAGGTGAAGCCGAAGTTGCGGTCCATCAGCAGCATGGTGATCGCGCCCGCCAGAACCGGCAGCGACAGCAGAATCAGCCACGAGGTGACGAAGATCGACCAGCTGAACAGCGGCACCTTGAACAGGGTCATGCCCGGGGCACGCATGTTCAGGAAGGTGGTGATCATGTTGATCGCGCCGAGGATCGAGGAGGCGCCCGATACGTGCACGGCAAAGATCGCCAGGTCCATGGACATGCCGCCTTCGGTCGTCGACAACGGCGGGTACAGAACCCAGCCCACGCCCGAGCCGGCTTGGTCGTTGCCTCCGGGGGCCAGCAGCGAAGCGATGCCCAGCGAGGTGCCGGCGACATACAGCCAGAAGGACAGGTTGTTCATCCGCGGGAAGGCCATGTCCGGCGCACCGATCTGCAACGGCATGAAATAGTTGCCGAAACCGCCGAACAGCGCGGGGATGACCACGAAGAACATCATCAGAACACCGTGATAGGTGATCATCACGTTCCAAAGGTGTCCGTTCGGGGTGCAGGGATCGGCCATGAAGCCTTCCAGGCACATGTACTGAACGCCCGGATGCATCAGTTCTAGCCGCATGTAGATGGTCATCGCGACCGAGATGAACCCGGCAAAGGCCGAGAAGATCAGGTAAAGGATCCCGATATCCTTGTGGTTGGTCGACATGAACCACCGGGTAAAGAACCCGCGCTGGTCTTCATGATCGTGACCATGAATGGCTGCGTCTGCCATTTAGGTGCCTCCTGTTGCAAATAGACCGCGCAGCCGGACCTCTCCGGCGCGCGGGATTCCTGCTGGTTTTAGAATGCAAGGGGGCGGCCTTCAATGGCCGAGTTTGATCTGGATCAAGAATAATTGTCGCGGGGCAAGAGGCCACCCACACGAATTTGGCCCTGACCAAGCGGTAGCTGGGGATGATCGGGTGAATTGCAAGGGCTGGGGCTGCCCGAGGGCGGAATCGCGCCTTGACCCGCCGCGGGCTTGGCCGCAGAACAACACGCAGCCCCATTGCCGGAGACCTGTCATGTCCACTTATGATCCCGAAAACATCTTTGCCAAGATCCTGCGGGGCGAGATCCCCTCAACCCGTGTGTACGAAGATGATGAAACGCTGGCATTCATGGATATCATGCCGCGCGCCGACGGGCATCTGCTGGTGATCCCCAAGACCCCCTGCCGCAACATCCTTGACGCCAGCCCCGCGCAATTGGCCGCAGTCATGGCCACCGTGCAGAAACTGGCGCGCGCCGTCATGAAAGCCTTTGACGCCGACGGTGTGACCGTCCAGCAATTCAACGAGACCGCAGGCGGGCAAGAGGTGTTTCACCTGCATTTCCATGTTCTTCCGCGCCGTGAAGGCCTGCCCATGCGGCCGCCGGGCAAGATGGGCGATTTGGACGAAATCGCCGCGCATGCCGAGCGGATCCGGGCGGCGCTGGACTGATCCGGCGCTCAGTGCGGCCCTGAACAATCGTCATGGGCGCCAAAGGCGTTCAGAACCGCGCAGACATGATCGTGCTGCCCGTCACAGGCAGTGGCGATCCGGGCCAGTTCGGACTCGAGCCTTTGCAACTTGCCGATGCGTTCCCGCAGATCATGCAACTGCCGCCGTGCGATCTCGTGCGCCCGGTTAAGGTCGTCGCCCTGCGCGCCCTCGAGCGACAGCAGCGCCTCGACATCGGCCAGTGGCAGTCCAAGGTCGCGCGTGTGGCGGATGAAGCGCAGGCGGTCCAGCGCCGCCTCGTCATAGCGCCGCTGATTGCCCGCTGTGCGTTCCGGTTGCGGCAGCAGGCCCTTGTCTTCGTAGAACCGGATGGTGGGCACCTTGACGCCCGTGCGGCGCGACAGTTCTCCGATCGTGTACATTTTCGGCCCCCCCCCTTGAACCTCTAGTCACTAGAGGAATTAGGTGTTGGTCATGACCCAGACAAGGACCGATTTCCATGGCGCATAAACACGACCACGGGCATCATCACCACCAGATCGACCCAAGCACGGGGGATGCGCGGGTGGCCTGGGCCATCGCCGTCAACCTAGCCCTCACGCTGGCTCAGATC
Organism: Ruegeria sp. BHSB172; assembly: GCF_059613165.1. Classification (NCBI taxonomy): domain Bacteria; kingdom Pseudomonadati; phylum Pseudomonadota; class Alphaproteobacteria; order Rhodobacterales; family Roseobacteraceae; genus Ruegeria; species Ruegeria sp. BHSB172. Next base: position 4,600 of record NZ_JBXWRZ010000026.1, on the reverse strand, counting down.
GTCGGCGGCATTCTGTCCGGGTCGCTGGCGTTGATCGCCGACGCGCTGCACAATTTCTCGGACGCGGTCGCACTGATCATTGCGTTCTTCGCCCGCAGGATCGCGCGCCGCCCGTCAGACCCCCGCATGAGTTTCGGCTATGGTCGGGCCGAGGTGGTGGCAGCTCTGGTCAACTATACCACGCTGGTCGTGCTGGCGATCTACCTGATGTACGAAGGCGTGATGCGTATCGTTCAGCCCGAGCCCATCGACGGCTGGATCGTGGTCTGGATCGCGGTGCTGGCCTTGATCGTCGATGCGGTCACCGCGCTTTTGACCTTTTCGATGGCCAAGACCAGCATGAACATCCGGGCGGCCTTCCTGCACAACCTTGCCGATGCCCTGGGGTCGGTGGCGGTGATCCTGGCCGGCAGCGCCGTGATCCTGTTCGGCTGGACCTGGGTCGACCCGGCCGTGACGATCCTGATCGCGTTCTACATCCTGTGGCACGTCAAGGCGGAAATCACCGGGGCGATCCGCGTTCTGATGCTGGGCGCGCCGCCCGGGCTGGACCCCGAACAGGTCGCCGCCGCCATCGAGGAGGCCGAGGGCGTCGACGGCGTGCACCATGTCCATCTGTGGAGCATGCAGGAGCGCGAGCCGGCCCTGACCGCGCATCTGGTCATCGCGGCCGACGCCTGGCCCGCGGCCGAGCGCATCCGCGTTTCGGTAAGGCAAATCTTGCAGGAGCGATTTGCCATTGGCCACACGACGCTCGAGATGGAACGGACCGGGCGGGGTTGCGAGACCCCGCCGCGGTTCGGGCATGATTGACGGTAGGGCTTGAAACGAGAATTATTGAAGGTTGGGCCTGAAACGAGAATTGCCGTTCCGATTTGGGGTCGGAACGGCAGACTCGTAACCAAACACTTGATCGATTTTCGCGGGCTGGCCGCGATCACCGGTTAACATACCACTCACTCTTGAACGGTCTCTTCATAATACCTCAGACTGAGGCCATTGTGTGAACCGAAAGTGGTGTTTGGGTTAATTAACCCTGATTTTTAGACACATTTGGGAAAAAGCCGTCTGCTTTGCGAAACAGCGGCCACGTGACAAAGGCATTGTTGTTGCCCTGTGTCACTATCCGGCATGCCGGTGCCGAGAATCACCCGGCGGGTGCTGCTTCGAAAACCTCGTCGAAGGTTTTGCGCAAGGCGACATCAACATCGGCCATCGTCACGGGCAGGCCCAGATCCACAAGCGATGTCACGCCATATTCCCGGATGCCGCAGGGTACGATGCCCGAAAAATGCTCCAGGTCCGGTTCGACATTGATCGAGATCCCGTGGAAACTGATCCATTTGCGCAGGCGGATCCCTATGGCGGCGATCTTGTCCTCGGCCGGTTTGCCCGACGCGGTCAGGGGCTTGTCCTTGCGCGGCACCCAAACGCCGACGCGGCCTTCGCGGATTTCTCCGTGGACATTGAACTCACCCAGAGCGGCGATCACCCAAGCCTCCAGCTGCTTGACGAAGCGGCGTACGTCATGGCCACGTCTGCCGACATCCAGCATGACATAGACCACCCGCTGGCCGGGCCCGTGATAGGTGTATTCGCCCCCGCGCTTGCTGGGATAGACCGGAAAACGGTCGGGGTCCGTCAGGTCTTCGGGCTTGGCCGAGGTCCCGGCGGTGTACAGCGGCGGGTGTTCCAGCAGCCAGATGCACTCGTCCGCCTGTCCGGCGGCGATTTCGGCCACGCGCGCCTCCATGAAGTCGACGGCGGCGTCATAGTCGGTCAGCCCGTCTGTGATCTTCCATTCCATGCGTGCCTCTTACCCCGGTTCCCGGCGAAGGGAAAGCGTCAGGCGGCCTCGGACAGGCAGCGTCTCAGCACCTGGGCGTAGGTGTCCGGGCCTTGCGCGCCCGTCAGCAGGTATTTCCCGCCGAAGACCATGGCGGGAACGCCGCTGATGCCGCGGCTTGTCCAGAATTGCTGTTTCTGACGGACGGGTCCCGCATGCGCGCCCGAGGTCAGCGCTGCGCGGGCCGCATCGCCGTCCAGCCCGACGGACCGGGCCGCATCCACCAGAACCTGGGTGTCCGAGACATCCTTCTGATCGGTGAAATATGCGCTGAACAATGCCAGCTTAAGCGGGTGCTGGCGCCCTTGCTCTTCGGCCCAGTCCAACAGCTGATGAGCGGCGAAGGTGTTCACGATGCGACTGTCATCAGTGAAATTGAAGGCAAAGCCCAGATCGGACCCCAGCGCCTTCAGCTGTGCGCGCGCCTGTTGGCTTTGCGCGACGGTAGTGCCGTATTTTTCGATGATATGATCGCGCAGATTCTGGCCCTCGGGTCCCATTGCCGGGTTCAGCTCGAACGGATGCCAGCGCAACCGGGCCTGGACGCCCTCGCGCGTCAGGGCCTGATCGAGTTGCAGAAATCCGACGATGCACCAGGGACACACGACGTCCGACACGATGTCGATCTGTACGGTGGGGCGAGGGTCGAGCGAAGTCATGTCAAGCTCCTGTCGGGCTGGTCGTCGGTTTCCAGATGGCACAGATATGGTCGAAACAGGGGATTTCCAATGCGGTTGTTTTTGCCTCTTCACATCCATTCGCCAAACGTCTATACGCCGCCGTACCAAGTCATTGGCAGTGCGGTCGTGGCGGAATTGGTAGACGCGCAGCGTTGAGGTCGCTGTGGGGTAACTCCCGTGGAAGTTCGAGTCTTCTCGACCGCACCAATCTCAATACACCAATCATCTTTGCCGCGACATTGTCGGGCTGATCGCTTTCAGCTGCCTTAGACTTGGCGTTTGCGGTCGATACGGCTTACTGCTGAACATCCGCCAGAAGCGGCAGTGTCCTGTCGGCTCGGGTGTGCTACACGATGGCAACGCAGAATCGAAAACCGCCGAATTCGCCAGAAATCTGGGGTGGCCGTGCTGTATACGGGTGACGGAAATTTGGAGCGAACGCTTTGAAAAATAACGTACAAAAAGCGGCGCGTTTAAGCGTGGCGCCGATGATGGACTGGACAGATCGTCATTGCCGGTACCTGCACAGACTGCTGAGTTCCAATGCGCTTCTCTATACCGAGATGGTGACCGCGCCCGCTCTTGTCCGAGGTGGGGCGCTTCACCTGCTGGAGTTCAGCCCTGAAGAACACCCCGTGGCCCTGCAACTGGGCGGGTCCGACCCCGAGGAACTGGCGCAGGCCGCCATGTTGGCGGCTGAGGCGGGGTATGACGAGATCAATTTGAATTGCGGATGCCCGTCCGACCGGGTGCAGTCGGGCACCTTCGGCGCGGTCTTGATGAAGGACCCGGCGCGCGTGGCGGATTGTGTCGCGGCGTTGCGCGCGGCCGTGCGCGTCGAGGTGACGGTGAAATGCCGCATCGGAGTGGACGAGCAAACCCCCGAGGAGGTGCTGCCCGACTTTCTGGAGAGGATTCGAGCCGCCGGATGCCAGCGCGTCACGATCCACGCCCGCAAGGCTTGGCTGCAGGGGCTGAGCCCCAAGGAAAACCGCGATATCCCGCCGCTGGACTATGGCCTGGTGCATCGGATGAAGGCCGCGTTTCCCGACATGCACATCTCGATCAACGGGGGGATCGCGTCTCTGGCCGAGGCGCGCGCGCATCTGGAGGCCGGACTGGACGGGGTGATGATCGGGCGGGCCGCCTATCACCAACCCACCGACATTCTGGCCGAGGCCGATCAATTGATCTTTGGCACCGGGGCTGCCGCCGATCCGGTGGACGTCGTGCATAAGATGCTGCCCTATATCGACCGACACCTTGCCGCGGGGGGGCGGTTGCACCAGATCACCCGGCACATGCTGGGTCTGTTCGCGGGCCGACCGGGCGCACGGGGGTGGCGCCGGGTCCTGTCGGAAGGGGCGGTCCGGGACCATGCCGGTCCCGAGGTCGTTTTGGAGGCGCTGGCCCGCGTGGCTCCGGACACCGTCGCGGCACAGGCAATTTGACAGGGCCGAAGGGCCGCAATCCAAGGGGGACGGATGCCCGAGACTTTTTTGCTGGTCCAGATGCTGGGCCTGTTGCTTGTTATCGGAGCGCTGGCCGGGGTGCTGGCGGGCCTGCTGGGCGTGGGCGGAGGGATCGTTCTGGTGCCCGCGTTCTTCTATACGTTCCAGACATTGGGCTATGGCGGCCCGCAACTGATGCAGATGTGCCTGGCGACCTCACTGGCCACGATCATCGTGACCTCTGTCCGCTCGGTTCTGAGTCACAACAAGAAAGGCGCGGTGGATTGGCAGATCCTGCGCGGCTGGGGGCCGGGGATCGCTGCGGGGGCCATCTTGGGCGTCATGGTCGCGTCCGCCCTACGGACCGAGGCGCTGCAGGCCTTGTTTGGCATTCTCGGCATCTGCATCGGGGCCTATCTGGGCCTGGGAAAATCCGAATGGCGGCTGGGCGATGCCATGCCCGGCGGGCTGCGGCGATTGCTGATTTCCCCGATGGTCGGGTTTCTGTCGGTTTTGATGGGGATCGGCGGGGGCAGTTTCGGCGTGCCGCTGATGAGTCTGTACAACACGCCCATTCACCGAGCCGTCGCCACCGCGGCCGGGTTCGGCGTCATCATCGCGGT
>NZ_JBXWRZ010000025.1:0-44029 GCF_059613165.1 Ruegeria sp. BHSB172 | reverse complement strand
CCCGCAGGTCGGTGACCTGAACCTGTGGAGCCTGCACGACCTGTCCGAGCGTTTCTATTCAGGCAAGACCCGCGCGTTGCACGGAACCCACGTGACGACGGGCGAGCGGCTGTGGTCCAGCTTTCCCCATCTGCGCCCCATGGCGACGATCGTGGCCGACACGCTGGACTGGTACGGCATCGACGAATATGGCGGGTCGGTGCATGACGTGATCGGAACGCGCTGCGACCCCTACACCGGCAATCTGCTGTCGGGCACGCAGTATCACCAGTGTTGCCATTCCAACCTGACCCGCGCGCTGGCCGACCATCTGGGCCTTTCGCTGGCCGAGGCCGAGCCGGCCGTGCACGACGTGCTGAACGTGTTCATGTGCACCGGCTTCACCCGCGATACCGGGCAGTATTTCATGAAGGCGTCGCCGGTGCGTCCGGGCGACTATCTGGAGTTTTTCGCCGAGATCGACCTGCTGGGCAACCTCAGCGCATGCCCGGGCGGGGATTGCTCGGCCGAGCATTCATCGGACACCGCCGCCTGTCATCCGCTGCTTGTCGAAGTGTTTGCGCCTGCCGAGGGGAGGTTGACCGGATGGCAAAGCCCGGCGCCCAATGGCTATGACCGCTCGCACGGGCGCTGAGGCCCGGGAATAGCCCCGGGCCGGTTGGCTTCAGGCGTTCGGGAAGGCGGCGTGCAGCGCAATTTCCACCATGTCGCCAAAGCTGCTCTGGCGCTCGGACGAGGGCAGGGCCTCGCCGGTCAGCAGGTGATCGGACACGGTCAGAACCGCCAGAGCACGGCATTTGTGCCGTGCGGCCAGGATATACAGCTCGGCGGCCTCCATCTCGACACCCAGGATGCCGTGGCGCACCATCTGCTCGTTCAGGTCGGGGCGTTCGTCATAGAACACGTCCGACGAGTAGATACCGCCGACATGCATCGGGGTTCCTTTCGCCTCGGCCGCCTGCACGGCCGCCTGCAACAGCGACCAGTCGGCGCAGGGCGCGAAGTTGATCTCTTTCATGATGCCCCGAGACGGCGTGCTGAGCGTCGTTGACGTCATCGCAATGATCACATCGCGCAGTTTGACGTTTTCCTGCATGCCACCGCACGAGCCGATGCGGATCAGGGTTTTCGCACCGTAGTCCCGGATCAGTTCATTGACGTAAATAGACAGCGAGGGCATTCCCATTCCGCTGCCTTGAATGGTGACCGGATTGCCTTTCCATTCGCCGGTGAATCCCAGCATTCCGCGCACATCGTTGATCTGGCGGACATTGCTCAGGAAAGTTTCCGCTGCCCATTTCGCGCGATAGGGGTCGCCGGGCAAAAGCACGGTTTCGGCAATTTCACCTTTTTCGGCGCCAATGTGAATTGTCATTTTGGTACAAAACCCTCATTCAGATTTCGAGATCGGTTATATCTGCTCCGGCTTTCAGCGCTTCGTGTACCCATTTCGGTTTGCGCCCGCGCCCCGTCCAAGTTTGCGAAGGGTCAGCCGGATTCCGGTATTTTGCCTTGGCTTTGCCGCTCTTTCCAGATCTGGACGCCTTCACCGTCAGGTCCGACAGCGAGAACCCATAAGCCGCCGCGGCCTGTTCAGCCGCTTTCAGGGCTTCTTCGCGCTCGCGGGCCTCGGCATTCTCCAAAGCCGTGTCGATTTGGCCGCGCAATTCCAGAAGTTCCTGACGCGACATTTTTTCAAGATTGATCGCCATTTTCCCCGTACCTGTCAATTTCGGTTGCGAATTGTCCGCACACGGTAAGGAGAACTTTCTTTGTTTTCTAATCTTTTTTACTGAAATCGAATAATAAGCGCGCTCATTTCTGTTTTATTCTGCGGCGATCGTTTTTGGATCTGCCAACGCCACGATGTCTCCCATGATCGCATTCAGTTCGAAATTCTTGGGAGTATAGACATTGGCAACACCCATCGATCTGAGGCGATCCGCGTCTTCGTCCGGGATGATGCCCCCGACGACAACGGGAATATCACCCAAGCCAGCTTCGCGCAGGCGTGTCATGACTTCCTGAACCAACGGCAGGTGACTGCCCGACAGGATCGACAGGCCGATCACATGAGCTTGCTGATCCATGGCCGACTTCACGATTTCCTCGGGGGTCAGGCGGATGCCGTCATAGGTGATGTCCATGCCGCAGTCGCGGGCGCGGAAGGCGATCTGCTCTGCACCGTTGGAATGGCCGTCCAGCCCCGGCTTGCCCACCAGGAATTTCAGGCGACGCCCCAGGCGGTCGCTGACCGCATCCACCGCCGCCCGCAGGTCGTCCAAGCCTTCGGTCTTGTTCGAGACCGACCCCGAAACGCCCGTCGGGCCACGATAGGTGCCAAAGACGCGCCGCATCTCTTCGGCCCATTCACCGGTGGTGACGCCGGCCTTGGCCGCGGCGATCGAGGGCTCCATGATGTTGGCGCCCGATTGCGCGGCGGCGCGCAGATCGGCCAGCGCCGCGCTCACGGCGGCGTCATCGCGGGCGGCACGCCAGTCGTTCAGGCGATCGATCTGTTCCTGTTCGACCGCCGGATCGACGACCATGATCCCGCCATCCTCGGTCTGCAGCGGCGAGGGCTCACCCTCGGTCCAGCGGTTCACGCCGACGACGATGGTCTCGTTGCGCTCGATCCGGTTGAGCCGCTCGGCGTTGGAATCCACCAGCCGCGATTTCATGTAGTCGATCGCCGCAACCGCACCGCCCATCGACTCCAGATTGGCCAGCTCGGCCCGGGCGCCCTGCTTCAGTTCCTCGACTTTGGCATCGACCACCGGGTTGCCGTCGAACAGGTCGTCATATTCCAGCAAGTCTGTCTCATAGGCCAGGATTTGTTGCATTCGCATCGACCATTGCTGGTCCCAGGGGCGCGGCAGGCCCAGTGCCTCGTTCCAGGCGGGCAATTGCACCGCCCGGGCGCGCGCCTTTTTCGACAGGGTCACGGCCAGCATCTCGATCAGGATTCGATAGACGTTGTTCTCGGGCTGCTGCTCGGTCAGGCCCAGCGAGTTGACCTGAACGCCATAGCGGAACCGGCGGAACTTGGGGTTTTCCACGCCATAACGTTGTTGCAGTATTTCATCCCAAAGGTCGACAAAGGCCCGCATCTTGCACATTTCGGTGACAAATCGGATGCCCGCATTCACGAAGAACGAGATGCGGCCGCACAGCGCCGGAAAATCCTCGGCCGGAACGCGGGGACGCAACTCGTCTAGGACCGCGATGGCGGTGGCCAGCGCATAGGCCAGCTCCTGCTCGGGCGTCGCGCCGGCCTCTTGCAGGTGATAGGAACACACGTTCATCGGGTTCCATTTCGGTACGTTCGAATAACAGTACTCGGCCACATCCGCGATCATCTTGAGCGAGGGCTTGGGTGGGCAGACATAAGTGCCGCGGCTGAGATACTCCTTGATCAGATCGTTCTGTACCGTGCCCTGCAGCTTGGACACATCGGCGCCCTGTTCCTCGGCCACCGCGATATACAGCGCCAGCAGCCAAGGGGCTGTGGCGTTGATCGTCATCGACGTGTTCATCTGCTCCAGCGGGATCTGATCGAACAAAACCCGCATGTCCCCCAGGTGGCAGACCGGCACCCCGACCTTGCCGACCTCGCCCCGGGCCAGGGTGTGATCACTGTCATAACCCGTCTGCGTCGGCAGATCGAAGGCAACCGACAAACCGGTCTGCCCTTTGGCCAGGTTGGACCGGTACAGCGCGTTCGAGGCTTTGGCCGTGGAATGACCGGCATAGGTTCGGATGAGCCAGGGGCGGTCTTTCTGCGTCTGCGTCATGGTCAGAGCCTCATGCGTCGATGGGTAACAATATTTCTCTCATGGGTTCTAAAGCGCAATTTTCAGCACATGTCAATTCGCTGCGTTGCGGCATGTACGGCGTGCTGCAGATTGTGACGGCGGCGGTTTGATGGCACTGTGCCGGCATGACGCAGACCGTTGAGCTACCGATTTGGCTGTTTGTTCTGATCGTGGTGTTTGCCGCGGTCACTTTTGCCTCGCATTTCCTGTTCCCGTCGGTGCGCTGGTTCTTTCGCCGCCGGCTTGAACGGGCTGTTGAACGGTTGAACCAGCGCCTGCAACGGCCAATCCAGCCGTTCAAACTGGCCGAGCGTCATGACATGATCCAACGCCTGATCTATGACCCGCAGGTTGGTCAGGCTGTTCAGCACCACGCCGAAGAACATGGTATCCCCGAAGCGGTCGCGTTCGAGCAGGCCCGGCGATACGCCCGAGAAATCGTCCCGTCGTTTTCGGCCTTCATGTATTTCAGCTTTGCCATTCGGTTGGCTCGATGGTTGAGCAACGCGTTCTACAATGTCCGCCTCAGCCACGAGGACGAGGCCGCATTGAAGGAGATCGATCCCAAAGCAACCGTGGTCTTTGTAATGAATCACCGGAGCAACATGGATTATGTTCTGGTGACCTATTTGGCCGCGCAACAGTCGGCGCTGTCCTATGCGGTGGGCGAGTGGGCACGGGTCTGGCCGCTCAGCCGGTTGATCCGCGCGATGGGAGCCTATTTCATCCGGCGCAAGTCCGGCAGCGAACTCTACCGGCAGGTTCTGGCCAGCTATGTGCGCTTGGCCACCAATGCCGGTGTCACGCAGGCGATGTTTCCTGAAGGTGGCCTAAGCCTGACCGGGGCGCTGGGCCGACCCAAGCTAGGGCTGCTGAAATACATCATCGACGGCACCAGCCCCGATGGGCGGGATGTGGTGTTCGTGCCGGTTGCGCTGAACTATGACAGGGTGCTGGAGGATACGATCCTGACCGCTGCCGCCCTGGGCAGCGAACGGCGGTTTCGCGCTCGGATCGGCGTGATCACAAGGTGGAGCCTGAAACAGGTATGGCGCCGTATCATCGGGCGCTACAAGCGGTTCGGCTTGGCCTCGGTTCGGTACGGCCTGCCCATTTCGCTGCAGGAGTTTCGCGAACAAGCTGGCCCGGACCTGATGACGGATCTGGCCCGAGAGCTGATGCGCCGGATTGGCCAGGCGATTCCTTTGGTACCAGCGCCCGCCGCGTGTTGGCTCGTTCGCGAGAACGGCACCATCTCCGAGTCTGACGTTCAGTCACGCATCGTCGAACTGATGCGGCGGGAAGGCGCGACGGACGAAGACCTGAAAGCTATTTCGCCAGCGATCGAACAACTGGTTGAACGGCGAATACTGAGCAGAAACAACGGTATGCTGTCGCCATCGGTCGAGCGGCTGGATCTGATGCAGTATTATGCCGCCTCAGCGCCCATCAGCGAAGACCCGGATGGTTCTGCGGCTGCAAAAGAAATTTCTGCGGCTGCTGGGTCATAAAATTTCAATAATGATCCGAAATGGGTTGCAAAATTACTCATGGGCCAATATTCCAGCCTATGAAGCGCGCGATTCTGCGTCGCGGCGAACATGTTTGACAGAGGAGGCCACAATGGCTTTGGACACCGACAGCGGCATCGCGTCCTACGAGGCACCGGAAAAAGACCTCTACGAAATGGGTGAAATCCCGCCGATGGGATATGTGCCGAAGAAGATGTATGCGTGGGCCATCCGTAAGGAGCGCCACGGTGAGCCCGACACTGCGATGCAGTTGGAGGTGGTCGATGTGCCCAAGCTGGACAGCCACGAAGTACTGGTTCTGGTGATGGCGGCGGGCGTCAACTACAACGGCGTTTGGGCCTCGCTCGGCAAACCGATCAGCCCCTTTGATGGCCACAAGGCCCCGTATCACATCGCGGGCTCGGATGCATCAGGCATCGTCTGGGCGGTGGGCGACAAGGTGAAACGCTGGAAGGTCGGCGACGAGGTCGTGATCCACTGCAACCAGGACGACGGCGACGACGAGGAATGCAACGGCGGTGACCCGATGTATTCACCCAGCCAGCGGATCTGGGGCTATGAAACGCCCGATGGGTCGTTTGCGCAATTCACCAACGTGCAGGCGCAGCAGCTGATGCCGCGCCCCAAGCATCTGACCTGGGAGGAAAGCGCCTGCTACACGCTGACGCTGGCCACTGCCTATCGGATGCTGTTCGGGCATGAACCGCATGACCTGAAGCCGGGCCAGAACGTTCTGGTCTGGGGCGCGTCGGGCGGTCTGGGCTCCTACGCGATCCAGCTGATCAACACGGCGGGCGCCAACGCAATCGGCGTGATCTCGGACGAAAGCAAGCGCGACTTCGTCATGGGGCTGGGCGCCAAGGGTGTCATCAACCGCAAGGATTTCAACTGTTGGGGTCAGTTGCCTACGGTCAACACACCCGAATACGCCGAATGGTTCAAGGAAGCCCGCAAATTCGGCAAGGCGATCTGGGACATCACTGGCAAGGGCGTGAATGTCGACATGGTGTTCGAGCACCCCGGCGAAGCCACCTTCCCGGTCTCGACCTTCGTCGTGAAGAAGGGCGGCATGGTGGTCATCTGCGCCGGCACCACCGGTTACAACCTGACCTTCGACGTGCGGTACATGTGGATGCACCAGAAACGCCTGCAGGGGTCGCATTTCGCGCATCTCAAGCAGGCCTCGGCGGCGAACCGACTGATGCTCGAACGGCGGCTTGATCCCTGCATGTCCGAGGTGTTCCCCTGGAACGAACTGCCCGAAGCCCACATGAAGATGATGCGCAACGAGCACAAGCCAGGAAACATGTCGGTTCTGGTTCAGGCGCCGCGCACCGGGCTACGCACCCTCGAGGAGGTCTTGGACGCCCGCGGTTGAGCGGGGCGTTGAAACGCATCAACGCCCGCGAATCGTTCCGGCGACTCGCGGGCGTTTTCTGTTTTGCAGCCCCTTCTTGAACTTCAGTCGCTTGGAGATTGCGGACCCGCCATTTTTGGGGAGTAGAAAGAAGCGAATATGCAACAAAATCACACACATGTTATGGTTGTGTTAACCCTTCGTTAACTGTTTCGGAGCGACCCTGATGGCGCAGAATGAGTGGATACTGGACGTACTGTCGGACCTCAACGCCTTCGCAGTTGCCAATGGGCTGACGGCTTTGGCCGAACAGCTTGATGACACGAAGCTGATTGCAGCGGCCGAGATTGCGTCCCTCGAGCGTGAGGCGCGGGCACCGTCGAATGGGAACGCAGGTCGATTTGAGTCAGGTCCTGGAGGACTTGGAAAACACCAGCACGCTTGACGAACTGGGCGCGGTTGCCGTCGGGCTTCGCGACAAGCTGAAAATCGATCACATCGTGTATCACTGGGTCGATGGCGGCGGCGAACAATATGGGTGCACGACCTATCCCGACGCCTGGGCCGAGCGCTATCAGGAGCGCAACTATCATCGCATCGATCCGGTCATTCTGGGCTGTTTCCAACGGTTCCAGCCGGTTGACTGGAAGGCGTTGGACTGGTCGGGCAAGGTCGCCAAGGCCTTTTTGAAGGATGCATTGGCGCACGGGGTCGGCAATCAAGGTTACTCGATACCTATCCGCGGCCCGAATGGCCAGTTTGCCCTCTTTACCGTGAACCATTCATGTACGGATGACGCGTGGCAGGCCTTCATCGGCGCATATGGCCGCGAACTGATCCTGATCGCGCATTACTTCAACCGAAAGGCGCTGGAATTCGAGCGGTCCCGGCAACCGGATTCGCCCCGTTCGCTGTCGCCGCGCGAGATTGATGCCATGACACTTTTGGCCCTTGGCTACAGTCGGGCGCAGGTCGCCCATTCCCTGTCGATTTCCGAACACACGCTGCGGGTCTATATCGAAAGCGCGCGGGCCAAGCTGGGGGCGTTGAACACCACGCACGCCATCGCAAAAGCCCTGAGCCGGGGATTAATAGTGGTTTAAGGGCCGCGCGCCCCAAACACAGTAAATTAACCATGGCTTTGTACCCCCTTCGTTCCAGCACTGGACGACAAGGGGAAAAGTCATGCTGCGTTATTTATACGCTGACGAACTTCATAAATTTCCGAAATTGGCCGAGGGGATGTTTCGCGACCGCGCCGATCAATTCAAGACCCGCCTGGGGTGGGACGTTCACGTCAACGAAAAAGGCGAGGAGCGGGACCAGTATGATGATCTGAACCCGCTGTATGTGATCTGGGAGGAGCCGGATGGCAGCCATGGCGGGTCCATGCGAATTCTGCCGACGACGGGCTCGGTCATGGTGAATGACGTGTTTGGACATCTGACCGGAGGTCGGCCGATTTGCAGCCCCCTGATCTGGGAAGTGACCCGATTCTGCCTGTCGCGCGGGGCCAGCCCGCACACGGCCGGTGCCATCATGCTGAGCGGCGGCGAAGTGATGGAGGGCTTTGGCCTGACCCACATCGCGGGGGTCTTTGATGCGCGCATGATTCGCATCTATCGCCTGATCGGGTCGTCTCCGATCGTGCTGGGCTCGGAGGGAACTGGGCGCGACCAGATCTCGGTCGGACTGTGGCCCTATTCGGCCGAGGACTGCAACCGTGTGGCCGAGCGGGCGGGCATCCCGCGCGAGCTGTCGCGGCTGTGGTTCCGAACAGCCTTTGGGTCCACCGCGCGGCATCGGTTCGCACTGTCTGCCTGACGTTGGATTCCGCATCTGGCGCAGACTGGCGCGGCCTTGTAGGGTCGCGCCATGTCTCTGCCCAAGGTCACATTTTCCGAAGACCAGGCCGCCGCCTTCGACAGCATCGCCCAGATGCTGAAAACCGCAGGCGTGGACCTGGAAGACGATGCGCTGCTCAAGCTGCCCGGCCAAGGCGAGTCGGGGGTGATGGCGGTGATCGGCAAGGCCGGGTCGGGCAAAACCCTGCTGTTGGCCGAACTTTACAAGGCGCTGGCCGAGACCGGAGTTCAGATCGTCTCGGGCGACTATGAAAGCCGCAAATCGAAGGACAAGCGCAGCCTTGCCATTCTGGCCCCGACCAACAAGGCCGCCAGCGTGTTGCGGTTGCGCGGTGTTCCGGCCACCACCATTCACCGGATTCTGTACACGCCGGTCTATGATCCGGAATACGAGCGGATCGCCGAATGGCTGGCGGGCAACGACGACCGCCCCGAGATTGAAGGCCTGACCGACGAGGCGCTGGACCGCGCCGCCGCGTTTTACGCCAACAACAAGTCCATCCCCGGTGCTCTGGCCGCCGCCGGCCTGCGCGGGTCGGATTTCATCACCGGCTGGAAACGGCGCGACGAGCCGCTGGATATCGGGTTCGTCGATGAAGCCTCGATGCTGGATGACCGGCAGTTCGAGGATCTCAAGGAGATCTTTCCCACTCTGCTGCTGTTCGGCGATCCGGCGCAGTTGGCGCCGGTGAACCAGTCCGGGTCGATGGTGTTCGATGCTTTGCCGGAACCTCGCAAGCTGATCCTGCACCGGGTGCACCGGCAAGAGGCCGACAACCCCATTCTGGACCTGGCCCATGCGCTGGCCGATCCGGCGATGGGGTTCGAGGATTTCGAACGCCTTGTCGAGCAGACCGCCCGCACGGATGACCGCGTGGTCTGGGGCCAGCGGGTCGAGGTCGACCTGATGGCCCGCAGCCCGGTTCTGGTCTGGCGGAACGCGACGCGTATCCGGCTGATCCAGGCCTTCCGCCAGGTGCATGGGGCCCCCGAGACCGAGCTGTTGGAAGGCGAACCGTTGATTTGCGATGGGATCGAGCTGCCGCTGAAGCACCGCAAGAAGCGGCTCGACCTCGAGGCGCGCGGGCTGATCAAGGGCGCGCAGGTGATCTATCTGGGACCGGGGCGCAAGCCGGGGTTCTCGCGGCTGCATGTCATGGGGGCCGAGGACCCGCAGGTGAGCGCCGCTTCGATCGTGCAGATCGAAAAACCGGACGAGGAAGAGCCCTTCATCCCCTTTGCCGCGCGCATGGGGGCCACGTTTCTGCATGGGGCCGCCGTGACGATCCACAAGGCGCAGGGCTCGCAGTGGGACACGGTGCAGGTCTTTGCCCCTGACCTTTACGCCGCCGCCCGGATGGGCCGGACTGAGGCCGGGCAACCCCTTTGGAAACGGCTGGCCTATGTGGCCATCACCCGGGCGCAAGAGCGGCTGATCTGGGTGGTGCGCAATCGGCTTTCGAAGCCGAGCCACCCGTTGCAGGTTGACGACCTGCGCGCGGTCCCGGCCGCAAAACTTACGCTGGAGGCGGAGGAGACATGAAGACGATCATCGTAACCGGTGCCAGCTCGGGGATCGGGCGAGCCACCGCCGAACTGTTTCTGGATCAGGGCTGGAAGGTCGGCCTGCTGGCGCGTAGTGCGGACAAGCTGAACCAGATGGCCGCCGCGCGCGAAAACGCTATTCCGCTGGTGGCCGACGTGACGGACCCCCAAGCGGTGTCGGCAGCATTCGATGCGTTTGAGGTGCAGGCCGGACGGTTGGATGTTCTGTTCAACAACGCCGGCATTTTTGCGCCCGCCGGAACGATCGACGAGATCGCGCTGGACGACTGGTATCAGAGCGTCAACGTGAATCTGAATGGGATGTTTCTGTGCGCCCGCGCCGCGTTCGATGCGATGCGGCGGCAGAGCCCGCAAGGTGGACGCATCATCAACAACGGCTCGATCGCGGCGCATGTGCCGCGTCCGAACTCGGTGCATTATACCGCTACCAAACATGCCATAACCGGTTTGACGCGCAGCCTGTCCTTGGACGGGCGGGCCTTCGGCATTGCCTGCGGTCAGATCGACATCGGAAACGCGCGTACCCCGATGGTGCAGGGTCTGGTTGAACGGGCCATTGCCGAAGGGCGCGAGCCGGACCCGACGATGGCGGTCGAGGATGCGGCGCGGTCGGTTCTGCACATGGCCAGCTTGCCGCCCGAGGCGAATGTTCAGTTCATGACCGTCATGGCGACCACGATGCCCTACATCGGCCGCGGCTAGGCCTCAACTTTCACGCAGCAGCCGGAAGGCCGTGGATGCGCCCCATCCCGCCGCGATGGCGATCACCAGCGACATCAGCCCGTACCAGACAGGCTGCTGGCGGGACATGTTGTACAGGAACCGCTCCAGCCCCACCTTGCGCACGTCGATGGTGGTTTCGAATTCCGAAATCACCTGACCGCCGCGCATCAGGAAGATGCGGGTCAGATAGTCGCCTTCGGTCAGGTCAGCGGGCATGTCGATCGAGGTGCGGAACAGTGTCTGTTCATCCACGGCAACGGTGTTTTCACGAATCGAATACAGGCCCTCATCCTCGCGGATTCTGACGACCGCCTCGGCAAAGTCCTGCGCCTGCCGGATATGCATCGCGGCCCCGACCGAGCGGATCGCGCGCTTGATCGAGATCCGATAGCGCAGGTCCTCGGTGTCGCTGATGATCTCGTTGAACGGGGCGCTGGTCGCCACGGCATAAAAGCTGGGCGCGGAATCGACCAGGACGCTGTCGGTGTTGACCCAGATGCCGAATTTCTTTTCCTTCCGGCGGACCATGACCGGTTCGGACGGGCCGGCCACGGCCACGATCACCTCCAGCGGTGGCCCGTCGGGAATGGGCGCCTCGCGCTTGACGGCGCCGAAAATCAGAATTTCGGAACCGTCGAAATCGGCGGTGATGGCAACCCGGTCCTGGCTGAGGCCTAGAACGACCTGTTCCTGCGCTGCCGCGGCGGGCAGGGACAGCAACACCATGGCTAGAATCCAGCGCAACACGTCAGTGCCCTCCGTCGGTGCCGAGCGAATAGAGCTCGGCTGGTTGGAGAAGCAGATCCAGTGCCAGTTTGGCGCAGACCGCGAGAACAAGCGCTGCCAACAGCACGCGCAACTGTTCGGCGGGCATGCGTGATCCGATGACGGTGCCGATTTGCGCGCCGATCACACCTCCGACCAGCAGCAGCACCGCCAGCACGATATCCACGGTATAGTTCGTGGTGGCATGCAACATTGTGGTGAAGGCGGTGACGAAGATGATCTGAAACAGCGATGTCCCTACGACCACCTTGGTCGGCATGCCCAGCAGATAGATCATTGCAGGCACCATGATGAAGCCACCGCCGACCCCCATGATGGCCGACAGTACGCCGACGCACAGACCCACCAGAACCGGCGGGATCACCGAAATATAAAGGCCCGAAGTCCGGAACCGCATCTTGAAGGGCAGGGCATGGATCCATCCGCGCTGACGGCGTTTGGCCACCGGCCCTCCGGCCCGGCGGGATTTGCGCAGCGCGTTCAGGCTTTCGATGAACATCAGGCCGCCTACGACGCCCAAGAATACCACGTAACAAAGCTTGACCAGCAGATCGACCTGGCCGAGGCTTTTGAGGTAGTTGAACACCACGACACCCAGCGCGGCCCCTAACAGGCCGCCCACCAGCAGAACGCAGCCCATTTTCAGATCGACAGTCTTTCGTCGGAAATGCGCCAGCACCCCCGAGAATGATGACGCCACGATCTGGTTGGCCTCGGTGGCGACCGCGACGGCCGGCGGGATGCCGATGAAAAACAGCAGCGGGGTCATCAGAAAGCCTCCGCCGACCCCGAACATGCCCGACAGGATGCCCACCATTCCGCCCAGCCCCAACAGAAGAAAGGCATTTACGGAGACTTCGGCAATGGGAAGGTAAATATACATGCTGTCAACACGCTCCTGAATCTGCGGGGGCAGGGCTGAACGCGGGGGCCGGAGACAGTGCAGGCCCAAGCCCAGTGGATTCTCGGGGCGGTCGTGAGTGAGTGTCGAAGCGGTGCCGGACCATAAGTTCTATCCAAGAAATTCAGACAGGTTGTAGTGTTCGACCGGATCGATGGTCAGGTCCAGCCCAACCTTGGCGGCGACGATCATGACCATCACCGCCAGAAGGATGCGCAGCTGCTCGGACTTCAGGCGGGCGCCCAGACCGGTTCCGAACTGGGCGCCGACGACGCCTCCGATCAACAGGAAAAGGGCAAGGATGATATCGACGCTGAAATTGGTCGAGGCATGGATCATCGTCGTGAAGCCGGCGACGAAGATGATCTGGAATAGAGAAGTCCCGATTACGACCTTGGTCGGCATCCCCAGGATATAGATCATGGCCGGCACCATGATGAACCCACCGCCCACGCCCATGACGGCCGACAAGACCCCGACGCCAAAGCCCACCATCACCGGCGGGATGATCGAGAGATAAAGGTTCGAGGCCCTGAACCGGGTCTTGAACGGCATGCCATGAATCCATCCGCGCCGATGGCGGCCCGCGGAAACGGTACCGCCTGCCTGCCGAGCCCGACGGATGGAAAGCACGCTTTCAACGAACATCATGCTGCCGATCAGGCCCAGGAACACCACATAGCAAAGCTGGACCGCCAGATCGACCTGTCCCAGATGCTTGAGGGCGTTGAAAGCGATCTTTCCGATCGTGGCGCCCAGCAGGCCGCCGCCCAGCAGAATCGATCCTATCTTCAGATCGACGGTGCGTCTTTTCAGATGGGCCAGTAGACCCAAAAACGAAGATGCCACCACCTGATTGGCCGAGGTCGCCACGGCGACGGCCGACGGAATGCCGATCAGGAACAACAGCGGGGTTATCAGGAAGCCGCCGCCCACGCCGAACATTCCCGACAGGAATCCGACCGTGATTCCGGTCCCCAGCAAAAGGAAGGGGCTCACGGACACTTCGGCGATGGGAAGGTAGACGTGCATACCCCTTTAGAGCGGTTGCGGCATGCAAAATCAACTCTGCATGCCGCTGTGCAGCGAACAGGACTGCCAATCAGTCCCGAACTGGCCTTATCGCTCCTTGATGTACGGCTCGCCCCCTGCCTTCGGCGGAATGGCCTTGCCGACGAAACCGGCCAGGATCACGACCGTTAGGATATAGGGCAGCGCGTCCATGGCCTGCACCGGGATCACGATGCCTCCCAGATCGATATTCTGGAACCGCAGCGCCACCGCCTGCAGCAGCCCGAACAGCAGGCAGGCCCACATGGCGTGCCATGGGCGCCACTTGGCGAAGATCAGGGCTGCCAGTGCGATAAACCCGCGGCCGGCGGTCATGTCCTTGACAAAACCGGCCTGCAACCCGGTTGCCAGATAGGCCCCGGCGATCCCGCACAGAACACCGCAGATGGCCACGGCGGCATAGCGCAGGCCGACCACCGAAACCCCTGCGGTATCAACGGCGGCGGGGTTTTCCCCGACCGCGCGCAGCCGCAGCCCAAAACGGGTGCGGAACAGCACCCACCACGTGGCAGGAACCATCAGAAACGCCACATATACAAGAATCGAATGGCCCGACAGCAGTTCGGAGTAGATGGGCCCGATGATCGGGACGCCACCCAGCGACTCGGCAAAGGGGAATGTGATCGGTTCGAACCGGCCGCCTCCGAACAGCGAGGGCGTGCGGCCGCCCTGCTGGAACCAGTCCTGTGCGATCAGCACGGTCAGGCCTGCCGCCAGAAAGTTGATCGCCACGCCCGAAATCAGTTGATTGCCGCGGAAGGTGATCGAGGCCAGCCCGTGCAGGGCCGACAACACCAGCGACGCTGCGATCCCGGCCAGCAGGCCCAGCCAGACCGATCCGGTGACGGCCGCAACCGCCGCCGAGAAGAACGCAGCCATCAGCATCTTGCCCTCGAGGCCGATGTCGAAAATGCCCGCGCGTTCCGAATACAGCCCTGCCAGACAGGCCAGCAGCAGCGGCGTGGCCAAGCGGACGGTCGAATCCAGAACTTGAATCAGTGTCAGGAAGGAGTCCATTAGTTCGCCTCCTTGCGCAGGGCCAGGAACAGCTTTTCAAGCGGCATGCGCACCATGTTGTCCAGCGCCCCAGTGAACAGGATCACCAGCGCCTGGATCACCACGATCAGTTCGCGCGGGATCGAGGTCCACAGCGCCAGTTCCGCGCCGCCCTGGTACAGAAAGCCGAACAGGATGGCCGCCAGGAACACGCCGAACGGGTGCGAACGGCCCATCAGGGCCACGGCGATGCCGATGAAGCCTGCGCCCTCGGTCGAGTTCAGAACCAGCCGCTCGGCCTCGCCCATGACGTTGTTGATCGCCATCAGACCCGCCAAAGCGCCCGAGATCAGCATCGCCACGATGGTGATGCGCACCGGCGAGATACCGGCATAGACCGCACCGGTCTCCGAATGCCCATAGGCCCGGATTTCATAGCCCAGACGGGTGCGCCAGATCAGCGCCCAGACCACGACACAGGCCAACAGCGCCACGATCAGCGAAATGTTGGCCGGGGCGGCCTTGGAGAAGTTGATTCCTATCGGTGCCAGCATCTCGTGCAGCGTGGGCAGATGTACCGCCTCGGCAAAGCGGGCGGTTGCCGGGTCTTGCGAACCGGCTGGCCGCATCACGTTGACCAGCATGTAGTTCAGCAGTGCCGCAGCGATGAAGTTGAACATGATCGTGGTGATCACGATATGGCTTCCGCGCTTGGCCTGCAGATAGGCCGGAATCGCCGCCCAGGCCGCCCCGAACAGCATCGCGGCGGCCATGGCCGCCAGCAGGGCGATGCTCCAGTGCGGCCACGGCACATACAGGCAAACCATGGCGACGCCCAGTCCGCCCAACATTGCCTGGCCTTCGCCGCCGATGTTGAACAGACGCGCGTGGAATGCCACCGCGACCGCCAGACCGGTGAACATGAAGTTGGTGGCATAATACAGGGTGTAGCCCCAGCCATAGGTCGACCCAAGCGCGCCGGTGACCATCAGGTTCACCGCCTCGACCGGGTTTTCGCCGATGGCCAGAATGACCAGGGTCGACAGGATAGCGGCCAGGATCAGACTGATCAGCGGGATCAGAATGACGTCGGCCCATTTTGGCATCTTGTCCATGTTACGCGGCCTCCCCCGCAACACCGGCCATCAACAGGCCCAGTTCTTTTTCATCCGTTTCATGGGGCAGGCGCTCGCCCATGATATGCCCGTCGAACATCACGGCAATCCGGTCAGACAGAGAGAAAATCTCTTCCAGTTCGACCGAGACCAGCAGGATCGCCTTACCTTGGTCGCGCAGGGCGACGATCTGCTTGTGAATGAACTCGATCGCCCCGATGTCCACACCGCGGGTCGGCTGACCCACCAGCAGCAGGTCGGGGTTTCGCTCGATTTCGCGCGCCACGACGATCTTCTGCTGGTTCCCGCCCGAGAAATTCTTGGCCGACAGCCAGCCATTCGGCGGACGCACGTCGAATTTCTCGATCTTGCGTTCGGTGTCGGCGCGCAGGGCGGCGTTGTCCATGAAGATCCCGCGCTGATAGGCCGGGTCGCGGTGATAGCCGAACGCCACGTTTTCCCAGGCGTGGAAATCCATGATCAAGCCTTCCCGCTGCCGGTCCTCGGGCACATGGGCGATGCCCTGGGAGCGGCGCGCTTGCCCGTCCGACCCTGGCCCGCTCAACGCCAGAGGAACGCCGTTCATCCTGATCGTCCCCGATCCGGGGCGCATTCCGCCCAACACCTCGAGCAGCTCGGACTGCCCGTTTCCGGCGACGCCCGCGATGCCTACGATCTCGCCCGCGCGAACCGTCAGGTCGATGCCCTTGACGCGCTCGACACCGGTTGAATCCGTCACCCGCAGGTTCTCGATTTCCAGAATGGGCTTGCCGGGTTTGGCCGGCACCTTGTCGACGCGCAGCAGAACCTTGCGCCCGACCATCAGCTCGGCCAGCTCCTCGGGGTTGGTCTCGGCGGTCTTGACCGTGGCGGTCATTTGGCCGCGGCGCATCACCGACACCGTATCGGTGGCCTCCATGATCTCGCGCAGCTTGTGGGTAATCAGGATGATGGTCTTCCCTTCGGCGCGCAGCCGATCGAGGATGCGAAACAGCTGGTCGGCCTCGGCCGGGGTCAGCACCCCGGTGGGTTCGTCCAAAATCAGGATCTCCGCCTTGCGATACAGCGCCTTGAGGATCTCAACCCGCTGCTGCATGCCCACGCCGATCTCGTCGATGCGCTTGTCGGGGTCTACGAACAGCTCGTATTCCTGCTCGAGCTCTTTCAGTTCTTTGCGGGCCTTGGCCAGCGAGGGGGCCAGCAGCCCGCCATCTTCGGCGCCCAGAACGATGTTTTCCAGAACGGTGAAATTTTCAACCAGCTTGAAATGCTGAAAGACCATGCCGATACCCGCGGCGATCGCGGCCTGGCTGTCGGGGATGTCGGTCTTTTTGCCGTTGATCCAGATTTCACCTTTGTCGGCCTTGTAGAAGCCGTAAAGAATGCTCATCAGCGTGGATTTGCCCGCACCGTTTTCACCGATGATCCCGTGGATCGTGCCGGGGGCGACGCTGATCGAGATGTCCTTGTTCGCTTGAACTGGCCCAAAGGCTTTGGAAATCCCTTTGAGCTCGATGGCGGGGACTGTCATGTCTTGTCCTCGATTGCCGAAAAAGCTGCGCTGAACTCGCGATCATCGGGTCGTTGCGAAACAGCGGCATGAGTGGATGCGGGACGGGAGGCCCTCCCCCGCCCCGTGCGATATCAGAACTGCAGTGCCGGGCAGCTGTCGTTCTCGTAGTAGCTGACGACGGTGACATTGCCGTCGATGATGTCGCGGCGCGCCTTCTCAACGGCGGCCATCATCTCGTCGGTCACCAGCGGCGCGTTGTTCTCGTCCATGGCCACGCCCACGCCGTCTTCGGCCAGACCCATGGTGAACACGCCGGTTTCGACGTCCTCGCCTGCTTTCATGGCGTCATACACGGCGACGTCCACGCGCTTGAGCATCGAGGTCAGAACCTTGCCCGGGTGCAGGTGGTTCTGGTTGCTGTCTACGCCGATCGACAGGATGCCTTCGTCTGCAGCGGTCTGCAGGACACCCACGCCAGTGCCGCCGGCCGCGGCATAGATGACGTCAGCGCCTTGGCTGATCTGCGCCTTGGTCAGCTCCGAGCCCTTCACCGGGTCGTTCCATGCGGCCGGGGTGGTGCCGGTCATGTTGGCGACGACGTTGATATCGGGGTTCACCGATTTGGCGCCCTGGGCGTAGCCGCACCCGAAATGACGGATCAGCGGGATATCCATACCGCCGATGAAGCCAACGGTGCCGTTTTTCGAGGCCATGGCCGCCAGGATGCCTACCAGGTACGAACCTTCATGCTCGGCAAAACCGATCTGGCGGATATTGGGCGCGTCCAGCCAGGTTACGTCAACAGCGACGAACTTGGTGTCCGGGTAATCGGGCGCGACAGCGGCCAGCGGATCGGCCATGGCAAAGCCCATGGTGATGATCGGGTTGGAACCAGCTTCGGCAAAACGGCGCAAGGCCTGTTCGCGCTGCGCTTCCGACTGCAGCTCGATTTCACGGAAGGATTTGCCGGTCTGGTCGGCCCAGCGCTTGGCGCCGTTATAGGCCGCTTCGTTGAACGATTTGTCGAACTTGCCGCCAAGATCGAAGATGATTGCCGGTTCGGCGATGGCTGCGCCTGCCGTCAGTGCAAAGGCGGCGGCTGCGCCCATCAAGGATTTCATCAGGGTCATCATATACTCCCGTTGTTTATTATGACTTCGGGACCGGGTCTTACGCCCAGCCCCGCTCAGAGCGAGCAGAACTGCTGTGATAGCGGCAATTAAGGCCGTCTGAAACTGACATGGTCAACCGCTTTTTGACCAATTGGTCTCGGAATCGCTCGGCTTTCGTCAGGGCAGCGTGCGCTCCATCACAATTGCATCGACATTGTTCGCCCCGGGACGCCTGTAATAGGCCCGGCGCAGACCGCAGGGCGCATAACCGCAACTTTGATAGAGTGCAATGGCCGGAATGTTGTCGGCCGCGACGTCCAGAACGGCGCGGCACGCGCCCAGAGCGCTGGCGCGCGTCTGCCAGCCCTGCATGAGCGCCCGCGCCAGTCCCTGCCTCTGGCGGTCGGGATGGGTTGCAATGGTCAGCAGCTCGGCCTCGTCGCCAATGACTCGGAACAGGGCAAAAGCAGATTTGTTTCCGAGCACATGCGTGAAACGGCCTGCAGTCAGATCGGCAAACTCCGACGCGGTCCAGGGGCGCGACTGGGTAAAGGCCGCGGCATGGGTTTCGGCCATCTCCTGTGGCGTCATGGATCCAGTAGGACCGGCGGCGCGTCGCGCGACGGCGCGGCATCGGCCGGGCGCAGATACAACGGCGCGGGCGGTGTTTGCGGCAGGGTCCGGCGTTGCGCGGCGATGCGCGCGATCGCGCAGGCCAGCTGCTCCGGGTCGTCGTTGGTAAACAGCGGCCCCAGTGATTCTGCCTGATCCCGAGGCAGAACTTGCGGTGCGGCTCCCGGCTTCTGCAAATAGACCTGGTCCCGCGGGGCGGGGATGGCCGGAATGTGGCCCGAAGGGGCCAGCGCAGCCAGGGCTTCGAGGCCCGACACCCCGACTGCGGGTTTGTTCAGGCCCAGCGCCAGACCACGCGCGGCCGAGACCGAGATGCGGATGCCGGTGAAGTTTCCTGGCCCGGTTCCGACGCCGATCGCGTCCAGCCCGGACCAGTCCAGCCCGGCCTCGGTCAGGATGTCCTGCAGCAAGGGCATCAATCGCTCGGCCTGACCGCGGGCCATGGGTTCGGCACGGCTGGCGATGATGTCCGGGCCGCAAATCAAAGCGGCCGCGCAATGCGCGGCCGATGTGTCAAAGGCCAGAACCTTGGGCTCAGACGGCAACGGGGCGAACCTCGGTCACTTCGGGAATGTAGTGGCGCAGCAGGTTCTCGATCCCCATCTTCAGAGTCAGGGTCGACGACGGACAGCCTGCGCAGGCCCCCTGCATGTGCAGGTAGACAACGCCACGATCAAATCCGTGGAACGTGATGTCGCCACCGTCCTGCGCCACGGCGGGGCGGACACGGCTGTCAAGCAGTTCCTTGATTTGATTGACGATTTCCGAATCTTCGCCGGTGTGTTCCGCGTGACCCGAGGCCGCATCCGCCCCGGCCCCCATGACCGGCTGGCCGGATTGGTAATGCTCCATGACCGCGCCCAGGATCGCGGGTTTGATGTGGTCCCACTGAACGTCGTCATCCTTGGTGACGGTCACGAAGTCGTTGCCGAAGAACACACCCGTTACGCCCTTTACCGCAAAGATGCGTTTGGCCAGCGGCGAGTTTTCGGCGGCCTCGGCCGTCGGGAAATCCGCGGTGCCCGCCTCGAGCACGGTCTGGCCGGGCAGGAATTTCAGAGTTGCCGGGTTCGGCGTGGATTCGGTCTGGATGAACATGGCGGCGCTCCGTATCGCTTGCGTCTGATATGCGCGCCGGGCGCGGGGAAGTCAAGATTTGGAACGATTCTAATCCAGGGCTGCATGCTCGATCGCCATGTCCAGGCGGTCGTCACCCCAGAACAGGTCCGAGCCGGCCACGAAGCTGGGCGCGCCGAACAGGCCCAATGCCTTGGCGCGGTCGACCTGTTCGAACAGGGCGGCCTTGATGGCCGGATCTGACAGCTGGTCCAGCATCTCGGGTGCGGCGCCTGCCTGGGACAGCGCATCCTGCAGGACTGTGTCGTCGGATATGTTGCGGCCATCTCCGAATTCGGCCGAGAAGACGGCCCGCGCGAACGCGGCCCGTGGGCCGGAGTCTGGAAGCGCCAGCGCCAGGCGCGCCGCTTTCAAGCTGTTCTGCGGAAACGGGTCCGGACGGGTCAGCGGCAGGCCGCGCAAGGCGCACAGCCGCTCCATGTCGCGCCACATGTACCGGCCTTTGGTCGGGTAGATGTTGAAAGGCGAGGTGGTCCAGCCCTGTTCGGCAAAAATGGGACCCAGCAGAAATGGCTGCCATTCCACGCGCACCCCGCGCCGCGCCGCCTCCCGTTCTACGCGCATGGCGCTTAGGTAAGAATAGGTCGAGGCGAAATCGAACCAGAAGTGCAGGGTGGCGGGCATCAGGTGATCTCTTCGAGCTTCTCTTTGCTCAGGTCGCCCGGCACGATGGTGATCGGAATCGGCAAGCCGCCGGCGTTGCGGGTCAGTTGTGTGACCAGCGGCCCGGGCCCCTTCTTGCCCGTGCCGGCCCCCAGAACCAGAACCCCGATTTCCGGGTCCGAGCGGATATGTTCGATGATCTGGGCCACCGGCTCGCCTTCGCGGATCGCCAGTTCGGGTTCGATCCCCTGCTTGTCGCGCATCCATTTCGCGAAGACCTCGAAATGGGCGTGGATGCGTTCGCGGGCCTCTTCGCGCATCACTTCGGACACGCCGATCCAGTGATTGAACTCATCCGGCGGAATGACCGACAGGATGGTCACGCCGCCGCCCGTATGCGCCGCCCGCATGGCAGCAAAGCGCATGGCATTCAGGCATTCGCGGCTGTCATCCAGAACTACAAGGAACTTGCGCATGACTGTCCTCTCAAGATTTTGGCGATCATGCCCCAGCCTTCGCAGTCTGGCAACTCGGTCGGGCCGATTACCGGGCGCTTGCGGCCCAGTCCCAGTACAAGGATCGCACCCGGCGCGTGACGGGGCCGACTTGGTACTGGGTGTCGTCAAAGGCCGTCACCGGCGTGACCTTGTTCATGTTGCCGGACATGAACACCTCGTCCGCCGCACGGAAATCGTCGAAGGACAGCACCGTTTCATGCACGGTCACCCCGTCGCGGCGCAGGTTGTCGATGTGCCGCGCGCGGGTGATGCCGGCAAGGAAGGTGCCGTTGGGAATGGGGGTAAAGACCTCGCCATCCCTGACCATGAAGATGTTGGCGGTTGCAGTTTCGGCCACGTTGCCAAGGGCATCGGCCACCAGCGCGTTGGAAAACCCCTTGGAGCGGGCCTCGGTCAGCATGCGCGCGTTGTTCGGGTACAGACACCCGGCCTTGGCGTTGACCACCGCGTTTTCCAGAACCGGACGGCGGAACCGCGTGGTGGTCAGGGTGGCCGAGGCGGTTTCGGGGGCCATCGGGATCTCCTCCAGGCAGATCGCGAACCCGGTACTTCCGGCCTGCGGCACGATCGCGGTCGCGTCGCCGTCGATGCCCCAGTACATTGGGCGGATGTACACCGCGGCATCCTTGGGATAGGTCGCCAGCCCTTCCTGGACCAGCTCGACCATCCGTTCCGTGGACACTGTTGGGGTCAGCATCAGCGCCTCGGCCGAGCGGTTCACCCGGTCGCAATGCGCCGCCAGATCGGGCGCCATTCCGTCAAAATAGCGCGCGCCGTCAAACACCGATGATCCCAGCCAGGCCCCGTGGTCCGCGGCCCGCATGATCGGGGCATCGCCATCGTGCCATGTTCCATCGAAATAGGTGCGGATATTCTTGCCGACTGCCATTGTGCCCTCCGTCAATTCCGCCGAACCGTAGGAGCGCGCGCGCCCGAGGTCCAGCAGATTATCCGGCCGACGATGGCAACACGTCGCGCTTGACCATCGCGCGCAGGGCGAAGTTGGAGCGTAGGTTGCGGATGCCCGGAATCTGCATCAGCCGGTTCTCCAGAAACGCGTCGAAGGCGGTCAGGTCACGCGCCACGACGCGCAGCAGGATGTCGCGCGAGCCGGTCATGAGGTAACACTCCATCACCTCGTCACAGCGCAGGATGGCGCGTTCGAATGCGTCGATGGCGTTGCGGTCCTGTTTCTCCAGTTCGACAGACACGAAAATCGTGACGCCAAAGCCCAACTTCTCGGGGTCGACCTGCGCCGAATATCCGGTGATCACCCCGTCGCGGCGCAGGCGCTCCAGGCGTCGCGCGCAGGGTGTGGGCGACAGGCCCACCTTTTCAGCCAGGTCCAGAACGGTCATGCGCCCGTCCTGTTGTAGCGCGCGCACGATCTTGCGGTCGATCTGGTCCATGGAGAAAATCCCTAAAATAGTCGGCTTAGATTATTATTATCGCCAAGAGGTATGTTCTGACCAGCATCTATTGGCGAAAATCGCTCGGTCCGATGTGGCAAGCTCCATCTGTCTTTCCGGAGGAGCAAAATGGAAATAACCACGATTGACGCGCCAGATCACGAGCGTGTGGTCGAATTCAAAGACGCCGCTAGCGGGCTTTCGGGTTTTGTGGCGATCCATTCCACGCAATTGGGGCCTGCAGCGGGCGGCGTGCGGATGCGCACCTATGGTCACCCGTCCGAGGCGCTGGACGATGCGCTGCGCCTGTCGCGGGGCATGACCTACAAGAACGCAGCGGCCGATCTGCCGCTGGGCGGGGGCAAGGCCGTTATCATCGGCGACCCGAGCGCGGACAAGACGCCCCGGCTGTTGCAGGCCTTCGGGCGCGTTGTGCAAAGCCTTGGTGGCCGGTACTGGACGGCCGAGGACATGGGGATGACCCCGGCCGACATGGCCCAGATCGGCACCGAAACCGAATATGTCGCCGGTCTGCCCGATGGCCCGTTCGCCAGCGGCGACCCGTCGCCCATCACCGCCCGCGGGATCTTCAACGCCATCCGCGTGACTGCGCGGCATCGGTTCGGGTCCGACGACCTGAGCGGCAAGACCATCTCGGTGCAAGGGCTGGGCCATGTGGGCGAACACCTGTGTGCGCTGCTGAATGACGCAGGGGCGAAACTGGTGATTACCGACATCGATGCGGGCCAGACTACCCGGCTGGCGGACCGGTTCGCGGCGCAGGCCGTTGCGCCTGATGCGGTCTATGCGGCCGAGGCGGATATTTTCGCGCCCTGCGCGATCGGCGGCATCCTGAACGAAACCAGCATTCCGCTGCTGAAGGTCGGCGCAGTGGCCGGAGGGGCTAACAATCAGCTGGCAACCGATGTCGACGCGCAGCGACTGCATGACCGCGGCATCCTCTACGCCCCGGATTTCGTGGCCAATGGCGGCGGGATCGTGAACGTGGCGACCGAAATCCTGAAGATCAAGGACCGCGAAGCTTGGGTCGGTCAGCGGCTCGAGGCGTTGGAGCGGACGATGGACCGCATCCTGACCCGCGCCAAGGTGGATGGCGTCAGCCCCCATGCGGTGGCCGAATCCATCGTCGAGGAAAAACTTCACCCGCAGGCTGCCTGATCTGCAACGAAAAACGCCGCCCCGGATCCGGGGCGGCGCTGCTGTTTCCATCTGGTTCTCAGGCGCGGCCGGCGCCCACCATCCCCACGATTTCGTAGGTGCGGCTGAGGATCGGAGCCGCGATCTCCCGCGCCCGTTCCGCGCCACGGTCCAGGATCCTGTCGATCTCGGCCTGATCGCCCATCAGCCGCGCCATTTCGGTCGAGATCGGCGACAGCTTTGCGACCGCAAGATCGGCCAGCATCGGCTTGAATTCACCAAACTGCTTGCCACCGACCTCGGCCAGAACCTGCTCGACCGTCTGATCGCTGAGCGCGGCATAGATGTTGACCAGGTTGCGCGCCTCGGGGCGGCCTTCCAGCCCGTCCACGTCCGAGGGCAGGGCGTCGGGGTCGGTCTTGGCCTTGCGGATCTTCTTGGCGATGGTGTCGGCATCGTCGGTCATGTTGATCCGACTCATGTCGGACGGATCCGACTTGGACATCTTCTTGGCCCCGTCGCGCAGGCTCATCACGCGCGTCGCCGCGCCCTCGATCACCGGCTCGGTGATCGGGAAGAAATCGACGCCATAGTCGTGGTTGAACTTGATGGCGATGTCGCGGGTCAGTTCAAGGTGCTGTTTCTGGTCGTCGCCCACCGGCACATGGGTCGCGTGATAGACCAGAATGTCAGCGGCCATCAGCGAGGGATAGGCGAACAGACCCAGAGAAGCGTTCTGCTGGTTTTTGCCAGCCTTGTCCTTCCACTGAGTCATGCGCTGCATCCAGCCCATGCGCGCGACACAGTTGAAGATCCAGGCCAGTTGCGCGTGCTCGGGCACCTGGGACTGGTTGAACAGGATCGACTGTTCCGGGTCGATGCCGGCGGCGATGAAGCCCGCGCACAGCTCGCGCGTGGAATGCGCCAGTTCCTTGGGATCCTGCCAGACGGTGATCGCGTGAAGATCGACCATGCAGTACACGGTCTCCATCTCCGGCCCCTGCATGTCCACAAAACGCTTGAGCGCACCAAGGTAGTTGCCAAGATGCAGGTTTCCCGAGGGCTGAATGCCGGAAAACACGCGCGGCGTGAACTTGGTCTCGGTCATGGAAGGGAACTCCCGTCTGGAAAAATAAGCCTCCGTCGCTTACCCATGAGGCAAAGGGACGTCAACAGCCGCGAAAGGCCCGCCCAATGAGCAGCGAGCACTACACACCCCCCGTGAACCCCCTGCCACCCGTGGTGGTGGCGCTGGTCCTGTTCATCATGGGGATCGAACTGGCCTTCACCCTCGGCACGCGCGGCCTGGTCGGCGGACCCGACGCGGTAGGCTGGCGGCTGGAGGCGATCAAGCGCTATTCCTTCTCGGCCGACATCTTCGACTGGATGGTGATGAACGGGCGTTGGCCGGTCGAGCATGTGATCCGGTTCTTCACCTACCCCTTCGTGTCAGGCAGTTTTACCCAGGCGCTTTTTGTCTGCGTCTTTGTTTTGGCGATGGGCAAAATGGTGGGCGAGGTGTTTGGCGGTTTTGCGATGCTGGTGATCTTCGTGCTGTCCGGCGTGGGCGGGGCGCTGGCCTATGCGGTGCTGCTGGACCCGCGCTATCCGCTGGTCGGGGGCTTCCCGCCGGTCTATGGCCTGATCGGCGCGTTCACCTGGCTGCTATGGCGCAGGCTGTCGCTGGTCGGAGAGAACCAGGCACGGGCATTCCAGTTGATCGCGGTGCTGATGGGCATCCAACTGCTGTTCGGCCTGATCTTCGGCGGCACCTCGGATTGGGTTGCCGATCTGGGTGGGTTCGCGACCGGGTTCGCGCTGTCGTTTTTCGTGGCACCGGGAGGATGGGCGCGGCTGGTGGGGCGTATCCGGCGGGATTGACGGTCAGGACCTTCGCAGGGCGGACCGGAACTCGGACAGGCGGAACGCACCCAGCAGGTGGCCCAGAAGGAAGTAAGACACTGCGGCGACCACGATCAGGGCCAGTAACGCCAGATACCGCCAACCCGGAATGTCGAATGCCCAGCCGAACATCTGCATTGCCACGACCAGCGCCACACCCATTCCTATTGAAGCGACCAATATTCTGGGCGCGCGGCGCTTGAACCTGTCGTCGAAACGAGCCTCGTCGCCCATGCGCCGGGCACCCAGTGCCAACAGCGCCACCATGCCCCACCCGGCGGCCGAGGCCGCAATGGCTGGGGCGATCCAGCCGACGATCGGGTACAGCCCAAAAGCCAGAACGGCGTTGATGACCATAGCCACCACGGCATACCGGAAGGGCGAACGGGTATCCTCGCGCGCGAAGAACAGCGGTTGCAGCAGCTTTTGCAGCATGAAGGCCGGCAGGCCGACGCCATAGACCGCCACGGCCAGTGCGGTGGCAGCCGTGTCTTCAGGGGTGAACTGGCCACGTTGGAACAGGACCGAAACCAGCGGGACCGGGACGAGCACGAAGGCCACGGTTGCCGGAATAGTCAACAAGAGGGTGAATTCTCCGGCGCGGGAAAAAGCGTTGCGCGCACCATCGCCGTCACCCGCGCGCAGACGACGCGACAAGTCGGGCAACAGCACGATGCCCACGGCGATGCCGACCACGCCCAGCGGCAGCTGATACAGCCGGTCGGCAGCGAACAGCCAACTGACGGCATTTTCGGTCTTTGACGCGACCAACTGCCCTACGACCAGATTGACCTGAGTCACCCCCATCGCAAGGGCGGCTGGTACCGCGATCCGAACCATCTTGCGCATGTCAGGGCTGAGCTTCGGTCGGCCGAACCGGATGCGAATTCCGGCGCGTTCGGTGGCGACCCATACCAACGCCAGTTGAGCGACCCCGGCAACGGGTATGACGGCAATGAGCCAACGGATGACCTCGCCCCCGGATACCGCGCCTACGATGAGTGCCGTGCAGGCGAAGATGTTCAGCAGGACCGGAGCCGCAGCAGCGGCGGCGAAGCGACCGGTGGCATTGAGAACCCCGGAAAACAGCGCGGCCAGAGACATGAACAGGATGTAGGGAAAGACGACATAACCGTACCCGACCGCCAGATCGAAACGTTCGTCGCCATAAAACCCCTCGGCCGTCAGCCAGACCAGCCCCGGCATGAAGACCATGGCCAGCCCGACCAGCGCCAGAACGGCCGTTGCCAGCAGGTTGAACGCATCCTGCGCAAACCCTTGCGCGTCCTCGCCGCCTTCCAGCCGTTTCGAAAACATCGGAACGAAGGCCGCGTTGAAAGCGCCCTCGGCGAAGAATCGGCGGAACATGTTGGGCAGGCGGAAGGCCGCAACAAAGGCGTCCATCACGGGTCCCGGGCCGATCAGCGCGGTCAGAAGGATTTCGCGCGCAAATCCCAGAATGCGGCTGGCCAGGGTCCAGAACCCGACCGTGAACAGGCCCGAAAACAGGCGGATCTGCTTCATGAGGCCGCCCGCTCGGCGCCTTCGGCGATGGCGCTGCGCAACTTGGCCTCAAGCGCGCGCTGCTTGGACTCGGAATGGTATTTCAGCCCGAACATGTCCTTGACATAGAACGTGTCCACCACCTGCTCGCCATAGGTCGCGATCACCGCGTTGGCGATATAGACATTGGCCGCCGCAAGGGTTCG
The DNA here is from genome assembly GCF_059613165.1 of Ruegeria sp. BHSB172. Lineage (NCBI taxonomy): Bacteria > Pseudomonadati > Pseudomonadota > Alphaproteobacteria > Rhodobacterales > Roseobacteraceae > Ruegeria > Ruegeria sp. BHSB172. The sequence continues at coordinate 16,608 of NZ_JBXWRZ010000025.1, read as the reverse complement.
GGCCAGATCGTAGAGCAGGCCGGGGCGGTCGCGGGTGTCGACCTCGATGATGGTGTAGATTTCCGAACCTTCGTTGTCGAAGGTGATGTGGGTCGGAACATTGAACGCCTTTTCCCGCTTCTTGATCTTGTCGCGAGACTTGAGCGCGTCGCGGGCGACCACTTCGCCCTTCAATGTCTTGTGTATTATCTGGGTCAGGCGTGGCAAGCGGGCCGTGTCAAATGGGTGACCTTCGGAATCCTGGATCCAGAAGGCATCGGTGACATAACCGTCCTTGGTGGTGTAGCTGCGCGCATCCACGACGTTGGCCCCCGCCAGCGCCAGCGCCCCGGCGATGCGGGCAAAGATGCCGGGATGGTCGGCCATGGCGAAACAGGCACGGGTAGCGTCGCGGTCCTCGTCGGGGTGCAGACGGATTTCCATGGCGCCCGGGTCGCCGCCGTGTTCCAGCGCTCGCAGCATTTCGGCGAACTCGACATGGGTTTCGAGGTTCAGACCCTGCCAATACGGGTCATAGTGCCGCGCGGTCTCGGTCTTGAGATCGGCCTTGGACCAGCCCGCCAGCGCCTCGCGCAGCGCCTTCTTGGCCTCGGCGCCCCGGTTGGCGCGGTTGAGATCCTCCATCCCGGTTTCCAGCGCCCGCTTGGTTTCGGCGTGCAACGCGCGCAGCAAGGTGGCCTTCCAGTTGTTCCAGGTATCGGGCCCCACCCCGCGGATGTCGCAGGCCGTCAGAACCGTCAGCAGGTCCAGCCGTTTGACGGTTTTCACCGCTTTGGCGAAGTCGCGGACCGTGCGCGGGTCGGAAATGTCGCGCTTCTGCGCCATGTCCGACATCAGCAGGTGATAGCGCACCAGCCATTCGACGGTTTCGCATTCCTTCTTGTTTAGCCCCAGTCGCGGCGCCACCGTGCGGGCGATCCGTGCCCCCAGAATCGAATGATCCTCGGAGCGGCCCTTGCCGATGTCATGCAGCAACAGCGCGACATACAGCACCCGACGGTTCACGCCGCCCTTCAGGATCGACGAGGCCAAGGGCAGCGCCTCGACCAACTCGCCGCGTTCAATCTGCGCCAGGTTTGTGATGCACTGGATCGTGTGTTCGTCCACGGTGTAGCTGTGGTACATGTTGAACTGCATCATCGCCACGATGGGCTCGAATTCGGGGATGAAGGCCGAAAGAACGCCCAGTTCGTTCATGCGGCGCAGCGCGCGTTCGGGATTGCCGTGTTTTAGCATCAGATCCAGAAAGATGCGCCGCGCCTCTTTGTCGTTACGCATGTCATCGTCGATCAGGTGCAGGTTGGCGGTGACCAGCCGCATGGCATCGGGGTGGATCAGCATACCGGTGCGCAGGCCCTCTTCGAACAGGCGCAGCAGGTTCAGCTTGTCGGACAGGAAGCTGTTGGGGTCGGCCACGTCCAGACGCCCGTGCACCACCTTGTACCCCGGCTTGACCCGCGGTTTGCGGCTGAAGATACGTTCCAGCAGGGGCGCGCTCTTCATGTGGGCCGCTTCGAGCTTCGTCAAAAAAATCCGTGTCAACTCACCGACTCGGGTGGCCTCGCGGAAGTAGCGCTGCATAAAGATTTCGACCGCACGACGTCCCGCGCGGTCCTCGTATCCCATACGCTCGGCAACTTCGACCTGAAGATCAAAGGTCAATTTCTCGGTCGCCCGCCCGGTAACCAGATGCAGGTGGGAGCGCACCGCCCACAGGAATTCTTCAGCTTGGGAGAAAGTTCTGAGCTCGTCGGCGGTAAAAAGACCGAGAGGCACCAACTCGGCCACATCTTGTACGCCGTAGATATATTTGGCGATCCAGTACAGCGACTGCAGGTCGCGCAGCCCGCCCTTGCCTTCTTTCACGTTGGGCTCGACCACGTAGCGCTCGCCCTGTTTGAGGTGGCGCGCGTCACGTTCGTGCAGCTTGGCCTCGATGAATTCGCGTTCCGAGCCCTTGAACAGGTCAGATTTCAGCCGCTGTTCGAGCTCGGCGGCCAGGGCCGCGTCGCCGCCCAGAAACCGGTGCTCCAGCATCGCGGTCCGGATCGTGAAATCATCCTCGCCCAGGCGCAGGCAGTCGCGGATCGTGCGCGACGAATGACCGACCTTCAGCCGCAGATCCCACAGCATGTACAGCATGGATTCGATCACGCTTTCGGCCCAGGCAGTGATCTTGTAGGGCGTCAGGAACAGCAGATCGACATCCGAGAACGGTGCCATTTCCCCACGCCCATAGCCGCCGACCGCCATCACGGCGATCTTTTCACCCTGGGTCGGATTCGCCAGCGGATGCAGCCGGGTGCTGGCCACCTGCAACGCGGTGCAGACCAGCCCGTCGGTCAGATAGGTGTAGGACCGGGTCAATGGACGGGCGTCGAAAGGGCGGGCGGTGAACGCTTCGGCAATGGCCTGACGCCCGGCCTTTTGCGCGTCGCGCAACACGCGCACCACCGCAGCGCGGGCCGCCGCCGTGTCAGAGGTATCCATAAGGGCCGCTGACAACCGGGCGCCGATCGCATCGCTGTCGAAAATCTCAGAGGCGTCACAGATCAGCGGGCCGCTGGGCTGCAGAGCCAGCGCAAGCGGTTCAGAAACCGGCGCCGGAGAAGCTTTGTGGGGCAGGGTCAATCACAACCACCTGTTTGTTCTGGATCGTGGCAACCGCCAGACCGCGTTCGTTGGTGCCGTCCGGTCGTAGACGGAAGATGCCGCCCACCCCCTGGAACCCGGCGTTCTGCGTCAACGCGGCCGCTGACAGGGCGTTCGAATTGCCCTGGCTGGCCAAGGCGCCGATGGCTGCGATACCGTCATAGGCCAACCCACTGATCGGGTGCGGGGCCTCGCCATAGGTCGCGTTGTAGCGCTGCCGATAGGCTTGGGCCTTGGCCGGATCGGGCAGGGCGAACCATCCGCCCTGGACCCCGGGCAACTCCAGAGTCTGCGCCGGGATGTCCCATCGTGTCAGGCCGATATATTGCACCAGGGCGGGGGACACGCCGGCCTCTGGCAGCAATTGGGTGAACAACGGCAGCGCGCCGGCGGTCGTGGCGGTCAGGAAAATCGAATCCGCTCCGGTCTGATCCACCGTGGCCTTGATCGCCGGAACCGCGTCGATCACGCCTTGCTGAGACCGGTCAAAGCCGACCTCGCCGGCATTGGCGACTCGGCTGCCACTAAGGGCGTTGGCGATCGCGGCGCGTCCCAACTGCCCGGCGGCGTCGTTGCTGTAGACGACAACCATTTTCGATTTGCCCTGCCGGCCTGCGAAATTGATCAGCCGGCGGGCCGTGTTGTCGAAGGTCGGCCCCAGCACGAAGACATTGCCGCCCGCGATGCTGGTGTTGTTCGAAAACGAAAGCACGTTCACGTTCTTGCTCAGCACTGCCAGCCCCGCCGCATTGGCGGCCTGGGCATAGACGGGCCCCAGAATGACCTTGGCGCCGTCGGCCACCGCCTGCTGCGCCGACGCGGTCGCGGTGTTCGGATTTCCGGCCGTGTCATAGACCCGCAGGTCGATCCGGGCGTTCTGAAGATCCGCCATCGCCAGACGCGCGGCGTTCTCGAGGCTTTGGGCCAGCGACGGATCGCTGGACTGAGGCACCAGCAGCGCAACGGGAACCGGCTCGGAGGTATCGATCGAGGGGCCCCGGCCGGTCGCGCCCGGCTCGCAGGCGGCCAGAAACGCAGCAGTGGCAATGCCGATGGCGATTTTCGCGATCTTGCGAACGGGGTTGCAAACGGTGGACATCTCGATGAAAACTCCCTGATCCGGCGGCACGGGACGCTGCTGTTTGGTGCCGCCGCGATAATAAACGTCACGCTGCGAGGGTCCAGCATTGAATTTCCAAAAGGTTAGATTGGCGGGGGGGCTGTATTTCGTTGCCACACCGATCGGAACGGCGCGCGACATCACGCTGAGGGCGTTGGATGTTCTGGCCTCGGCGGATGTGATCGCCGCGGAAGACACACGAAGCCTGCGCAAACTGATGGAGATTCACGGCGTGCCGCTCGAAGGGCGGCGCATTCTGTCCTATCACGATCACAGCGGCACGGGCGCGCGCGAGCGGATCATGGCCGAACTGGCACAGGGCAAGTCGGTGGCCTACGCCTCCGAGGCTGGCATGCCGCTGATCGCCGATCCGGGTTACGACCTGGGCAAGCAGGCGGCCGAGGCCGGATTCACCGTGACCTGCGCCCCCGGTGCGTCAGCTGTAGTGACGGCGCTGACCCTGGCGGGCCTGCCGACGGACGCCTTCTTTTTCGCCGGTTTCCTGCCGAATGCGTCAGGCGCCCGCCGAACACGGATCGAGGCGCTGCGCGACATTCCCGGAACGCTGGTATTCTACGAATCCCCCAAGCGTTTGGGGGCATGCCTGTCGGATCTGGCGCAAGTCTTGGGCGACGAGCGACAGGCCGCGGTCTGTCGTGAACTGACCAAAAAGTTCGAGGAAGTCCGGCGGGGTAGCTTGCTAGAGCTGTCCGAGCAGTATCGAGATGCCACCGTGAAGGGCGAGATCGTCTTGCTGGTGGAGCGCGCCCATTCACAAGCCGTTAACGATTCGGATGTAGAAGAGGCGCTGCGACAGGCTCTGGAAACGCACTCGGTGCGGGATGCGGCAGATCTGGTGTCCAAGATGTATGATTTGCCAAGGCGGCCGATTTACCAAAAGGCTCTGCAACTGGGAAAGGGATGATATGGCGCGACGGTCGGTCCAGGGCTCGGTTTCCTATCACGCCGGGCAAGCGGCCGAGCACAGCGTCGCTGCCGACTACGAAAGACGAGGGTTCGAGGTCTGTCACAGGCGTTGGCGCGGCGCGGGGGGCGAGATCGACCTGATCGTCCGGGATGCGCAAGGCCTTGTGTTCGTCGAGGTCAAGAAAAGCCAAACCTTTGACAGCGCCGCGGCACGGATCAGCAAGCGCCAGATCGACCGGATATATGCCTCGGCGGCGCAGTATTTGGCACAGGAACCGGGCGGACAGCTGACCGATGTCCGGTTCGATGCGGCTCTGGTGGATGCAACGGGCGCAGTGCAAATCGTCGAAAACGCCTTTGGTCAGGGCTGATCGCCATTGAACACCCGTCCCCGCTGGGCCATGTATCTGGCGTGAACACGAGGGACACGCCATGAAAATCGCCTTTCAGATGGACCCGATCGGGGCCGTGGACATCAATGCCGACAGCTCGTTCCGGCTGGCCGAAGAAGCCCAGGCCCGCGGCCACCAGCTGTTTTACTACGGACCCGATCAACTGGCCTATCAAGAGGGGCGCATCACCGCCCGCGGTCACGACATGACGGTGCAGCGGGTTGCTGATCAGCCAGCGGTTCTGGGGCTTGAGCGCGAGGTTGATCTTGCGGATTTCGATGTCGTCTGGCTGCGGCAGGACCCGCCGTTCGACATGCACTATATCACCTCGACCCATCTGCTGGATCGGCTGCGCGGGCAGACGCTGGTTGTGAATGATCCGTTCTGGGTGCGCAACTACCCGGAAAAACTGCTGGTTCTGGATTTCCCTGACCTGACTCCGCCAACCACGATCGCCCGCGATCTGCGGACCATCAAGGCGTTCAAGGAAAAGCACGGCGACATCATCCTCAAGCCGCTCTATGGCAATGGTGGGGCCGGCGTGTTCCGCCTCGATGCGGATGACCGCAACCTGACCTCGTTGCACGAGTTGTTCACCGGTTTCTCGCGAGAGCCGCTGATCGTTCAGAAATTCCTGCCGGATGTGCGCAACGGCGACAAGCGGGTGATCCTGGTAGATGGCGAACCAGTCGGCGCGATCAACCGCGTTCCAGCCGAGGGTGAAACGCGGTCGAACATGCATGTGGGCGGCCGGCCCGAAAAGATTGGCCTGACCGACCGTGATCTTGAGATTTGCGCGGCCATCGGACCGCTGCTGAAGGAAAAAGGCCAGATTTTCGTAGGCATCGACGTGATCGGCGACTATCTGACCGAAATCAACGTGACTTCGCCCACAGGAATCCAGGAATTGGAGCGGTTCAACGGAACCAATATTGCCGAAAAGATCTGGCAGGCGATTGAGGCCAAGGTCTAAGCCGCAACTCGGGCGCTGATCCTGTAGCTCAGCGCCTCGGCCACATGGGGGCGACGCACATCGGGCGCGTCCTCGAGATCCGCAATGGTGCGGGCCACACGCAGAATACGGTGGTAGGCCCGCGCCGACAGGCCGAACCGTTCGGCCGCCTTGACCAGCAGGTCCTTGCCCTCGGCGTCTGGAGCGGCGACCTCTTCCAGCAGATTGCCCTCGATATCGGCGTTCTGGAGAATGCCGGGCGTGTCCTGAAAGCGCCGGGCCTGAACAACGCGCGCCTGCTGCACCCTCGTGGCAACCGTGGCCGAGCTGTCTCCGGATGGCGGCAGGTCAAGGTCGGTAAAGCCCACGGGCGGCACCTCGATCCGCAGATCGAACCGGTCCATCAGCGGCCCCGAGATGCGGCCCAGATAGTCCTCGCCGCAGACCGGCGCGCGCGAGCAGGCGCGGGACGGGTCGCTGAGATATCCGCATTTACAGGGGTTCGCTGCCGCCACCAACATGAACCGGCAGGGGTATTTCACATGGGCGTTGGCGCGGGCGACCATGACCTCGCCGGTTTCGATGGGCTGGCGTAGGGTTTCCAGAACCGTACGCGGAAACTCGGGGAACTCGTCCATGAACAGGACGCCGTTGTGGGCTAGGGAAATCTCGCCGGGTTTCGCGCCTTTTCCGCCGCCTACGATCGCCGCCATCGATGCCGTGTGATGCGGCTCGCGGAACGGGCGGGTCCTGCTGATGCCGCCCTCGTCCAGCATACCGCACAGCGATTGGATCATCGAGGTCTCCAGCGCCTCGGTGGGCGTCAGCGGCGGCAGTATGCCGGGCAAGCGGGCGGCCAGCATGGATTTGCCCGATCCCGGCGTGCCGATCATGATCATGTGGTGACGGCCGGCCGCTGCGATTTCCAATGCGCGTTTTGCCCGTTCCTGCCCTTTGACGTCGCGCAGATCGCGGGTCGAGGGCTCCAACCTGACCTCGCCGGGTTCGGCGACCGACAGGGGCGACTGACCCGTAAAATGGCGCACGACGTCGCCCAGGGACGAGGCCCCGATCACCTGGGTTGCGTCGACCCAGGCCGCCTCGGCACCTGACGCGCGCGGACACAGCAGCGTGCGGCCCTCGGCCGCGGCGGTCATCGCGGCGGGCAGGGCGCCGGCCACGGGTACCAATGAGCCGTCCAGCGAAAGCTCGCCCAGAGCCATGGTGCCTTCGGCGGCGTCGGCGGGCAGGATGTCGATGGCACAGAGCAGGGCCAGCGCGATCGGCAGGTCGAAATGGCTGCCTTCCTTGGGCAGGTCGGCGGGCGACAGGTTGATCGTGATGCGTTTGGATGGCAGCGCAATGGCCATCGCACTCAGCGCACTGCGCACGCGTTCGCGGGCCTCGGACACGGCCTTGTCCGGCAGGCCGACGATTGAAAAGGCGGGCAGCCCGGGGGATACGGCGCATTGCACCTCGACCGGGCGGGCCTCGACCCCCTGAAAAGCAACGGTATGAGCGCGGGCGACCATGGCGATCCTGTTCGTGGTTAACAGGGCCTTGCTGCCATGGCGCCGGTTTAGGAATGGTTAACGGTCACATCGCTTGCCGGATCATATGCGTGAATTTCGGCCACGCTCCGGGGTCGGCCACGGTTTTGTCGCGGCAGAAAGTGTTGCAGAAGCCCCATCGTTTGCTGTCCAGTTCGAGAAATGCGGTCACCGGTTCGCCGGAATAGGGGCAGAGGTCATTGACCGACGGCCCCGCCTCAACTGCGCGGGCTGTCGAGGCCTCGCCGATCGGCCAAGGCTCGGCGTCGAGCGGCTGGTCATAGGGGAACGGGTCGTAGTCGACCGTTAGACCCATCGCGCGCCATTGTCGAACCGCCGGGTCCGACAACAACTCCATGCAATAGTCGTGGTTCTGCGCGGATACGGGCAGACCGTAGCCGATGATCCTGGCCGCGACCGGCGTATAGAACACATCGGCCAGCGAATAGCTGCCGAACAACGGGCCGGACTCCATGCCCGAAATTTTGCGCGCATGCGCCCACAGGGTCTCGATCCGGGTCAGATCGGCGCGGGTTTCGCCGGACGGCTCGAACCCTTTCCAGCGGTGTTTGAGTTGCATGGGGCAGGCCGACCGCAGGGCATGGAACCCGGCGACCATCTCGGCACAAAGCCAACGGGCGGTTGCGCGGGCTGCGGCGTCTTGCGGCCAAAGCTGGGCATCGGTATGGCGTTCGGCCAGCGTCTCGGCGATGGCGAGGCTTTCGCCGACCACCGTGCCGTCGGGCAGGCGCAGCGCAGGGACCAGACGGGCCGGGGCCAGCGGCTGCATGTCCCGGGCCATCGTGCCCGAATACAGGCCGATCATGTGGGTCGTGTAGGGCAGGCCGAATTTTTCCAGCATCAGCCATCCGCGCATGGACCAGCTTGAAAACAGGCGGTCCCCGATGAAAAGGTCATATGTCATGGCCCAAGGATGGCCGAGCGCCTGACATCGGTAAAACGCTGATTTGTGTGCGTTGTATTCACGGAAGATGATTGATCCGGCCGACCGACCAGGTTTTGCCGTCAAACGCCAACTCGGTCACCGACAGGTTGTCGATGCGATGGGCAAAGGCCTGTTGCGCGTCCAGATCCAAGGCACGCTGTACCTGGGTCAGGATCACGCCGAAATGAGCCACGATGACCAGATTGGCGCCTGTATGCATAGCGATCAAACCGTCGATCGCCGCGTCGACCCGCGCGCGGACCGCGTTCCAGCTTTCGCCGTTGGGCGGACGCACGTCGCCTGGGCTGTCCCAATAGGCAAAGGCCAGTTCGGGGTCTTCTGCCTCGATCTCGGGAAAGGTGCGCATTTCCCAAGTGCCGAAATGGATCTCGCGCAGGTCGGGGTGGTGCGGCAGGCGGCGGCGCGTGCCTTGAATTGCCGTGGCCGTATCCGCAGCGCGCGACAGGTCCGAGGAAATGACCAGCGCATCCCGCGGCAGGTGGTCGTGTAGGCGCGTGAGGGCCGCGTGGTCGCTCAGGTCGGCGGGAATATCGGACCAGCCCACCATCGTCTTGGCATGGGTCGGGCCGTGACGGACCAAATGCAACCGGGTCACGGCAACTGGCCTTTCAAGACCTGCGGTAGTCCCGCGATGACCTGAACCACCAGATCGGCTTGGGCGGCGAGGGCAATGTTCAGCCGCCCCTGCGCCTCGCGGAATTTGCGTGCCAGCGCATTGTCGGGAACGATACCGTGTCCAACCTCGTTCGAGACCATCACGACCTGCGCGGGGCAGGTCCGTAGCGCGGCCAAAAGGGCGGCCTGTTCCCGTTCAAGATCGCTGTCGGCAAGCAAGTGATTGCTGAGCCACATCGTGGCGCAATCGATCAGGCAGACCTGATCCGGGCTCAGCCCCGCCAGCGCCGGACGCAGGTCCATCGGGGCTTCGATCGTGTGCCAGCCGTCGCCTCTTTGGTCCACATGGCGCCTGATTTTTAGGCGCATCTCATCATCAAACACTTGTGATGTTGCCAGGTAGACGCGGGTTTTTCCTGTTGAAACAGAGAGTTGTTCGGCAAATGCAGATTTTCCCGACGCCGCGCCACCCAGCACAAAGGTTAAATCGGGATGCATTTTTTACTACCTTTACAGTGATCCACCCGGTGCGCCCTTGCGTATCGACCATACGTCGGCAAGGCAAGACCGGCGGCGCCTACGACAGATGGGAGAGCTGCATGGCACTGGATAACCCGAACGACTTCTCGATGTCCCGGCAGGCTATGAAAGCCGAATTGCTGGATGCGGAAACTGAATTGCGCCTGGCCTACGCTTGGCGCGACGAGCGCGACGAACAGGCCCTCCACCGATTGATTATGGCCTATATGCGATTGGCAATTTCAATGGCGGCCAAGTTCAAACGCTATGGCGCGCCGATGAATGACCTGATCCAAGAGGCCGGGCTGGGCCTAATGAAGGCAGCAGACAAGTTCGACCCGGATCGCGGGGTTCGCTTCTCGACCTATGCGGTGTGGTGGATCAAGGCCAGCATTCAGGACTACGTGATGCGCAACTGGTCGATGGTGCGGACCGGTTCGACGTCATCCCAGAAATCCCTGTTCTTCAACATGCGCCGGGTGCAGGCGCGGCTGGAGCGCGAAGCTGCGTCCGATGGTTTGGAACTGGACCGGCACCAGCTTTACCAGATGATCGCGGCCGAGATTGGTGTTCCGCTGCGTGATGTCGAAATGATGCATGGCCGGCTGGCTGGGTCCGATTTTTCTCTGAACGCCGTGCAGTCGGCCGACGAAGATGGACGCGAATGGATCGACGCGCTGGAGGATGACAGCGCGCAGGCCGCCGAACTGGTGGAACATGGACACGACACCCGCCAATTACGGGAATGGCTCATCACGGCGATGCAGGCGCTGAACGACCGGGAACGGTTCATCGTGCGCGAGCGAAAGTTGCGCGACCCGGCGCGGACGCTGGAAAGCCTCGGTCAGGAATTGGGCCTGTCGAAAGAGCGCGTGCGCCAACTCGAGGCGGCGGCCTTCGTGAAAATGCGCAAGAGCCTTGAAGGGCAATCGCGCGAGGTGCAACACTTCTTCGCATGAGATTTCTTGCGATTCTGACGGCGGCTGCCGTTTCCCTCACCGGTTTGGCGCGCGCGGCGGCGGCCGGTGAATACATACCCGACGATGTTCTAGCCCTGATGAAAGAGGCCGATGTGGTCATCCTGGGCGAGGTTCACGACAACCCGCGCCATCACGTGGTGCAGACCGAGGCAATTGCAGCGATCGAGCCGTCGGCCGTCGTTTGGGAAATGGTCACCGAAGAGGGCGCGCAGCGTCTGGCGCAGACGGCCGCGTCAAACCCCGAGGAACTGTCGCGCATCCTGCGCTGGGCCGAATCCGGATGGCCACCGCTCAGCATGTATTATCCGGTTTTTCAGGCTTCGAACGCCCCGGTCTATGGAGCTATGGTGCCCCGTGCGGCTGCCCGGGCCGCGATGGAGCGCGGGGCCGCGACCGCGCTGGGCGCGGATGCGGCGCGATACGGCCTGACCGTGCCGCTGGCCCCCGAGGATCAGGCGGCGCGCGAGGCCGAGCAGCAGGCGGCCCACTGCAACGCCATGCCCGCCGAGATTTTGCCACAGCTGGTCGCCATCCAACGCCTGCGCGATGCGGTTCTGGCCCGCGCCATCCTGCGCGCGGTGGATGAGACCGGCGGACCGGTGGCGGTGATCACGGGCAATGGGCATGCGCGCAAGGATCAGGGCATTCCGACCTTCCTGAGCCGTCTGCAGCCGGGGCTGAGGCTGTTCGTGTTGGGGCAGGCCGAAGACGGTGCGCTGACCGGTGAATTCGATGCGGTGATCAACAGTCCCGCCGCCGATCGCGAGGACCCCTGCAAGGCGTTCGAGACGCAGGATTAACCGCTGGAACTCGGGCCATGCGTGGCATAGTGTCGGGTCCGACTGCGACCGGGAAAGGCTGAACATGCTGGCATCCAAACGGATTCTCCTGATCATCGGCGGAGGCATCGCGGCCTACAAGTCGCTCGACCTGATCCGCCGCCTGCGCGAGCGGGGCGCCTCGGTCACTCCGGTCCTGACCCGCGCGGCCGAAGAATTCGTGACACCGCTTTCGGTGGCGGCCCTGGCCGGGGAAAAGGCCTATCGCGATCTGTTCGACCTGACGGATGAGGCCGAGATGGGGCACATCCAACTGTCGCGCTCGGCCGATCTGGTGGTAGTCGCGCCCGCGACGGCCGATCTGATGGGCAAGATGGCCGGAGGGCTGGCCAACGATCTGGCCTCGACCCTGTTGATGGCGACGGACACGCCGGTTCTGTGCGCGCCGGCGATGAACGTACGGATGTGGACCCACCCGGCGACCCAACGCAACCACCGTCAGTTGATCGCCGACGGGGTTCGGTTCGTAGGGCCGAACGATGGCGACATGGCCTGCGGCGAATACGGGCCCGGGCGGATGTCCGAGCCGCTGGAGATCGTCGCGGCGGTCGAGGCGGCGCTGGCGGACGGTCCGTTGACGGGCAAGCGGATTCTGGTGACCTCGGGGCCGACGCACGAGCCGATCGACCCGGTGCGGTACATCGCCAACCGGTCCTCGGGCGCGCAGGGTGCCGCGATTGCCCGGGCTCTGGCGGCGCTGGGGGCCGAGGTGGTCTTTGTCACCGGTCCCGCCGAGGTGCCGCCGCCCGACGGCGTGCAGGTGGTGCGTGTCGAGACCGCGCAGCAGATGTCGGATGCGGTGGATGCCGCCTTGCCGGTGGATGCGGGCGTGTTCGCCGCCGCGGTGGCCGACTGGCGCGTTGACGGGGCCTCGGACCGCAAGCTCAAGAAAAGCCGCGATGGCACGCCCGCACTGGAGTTTGCCGAGAACCCGGACATCCTGAAGCGGGTGTCGCACTTGGGTGCTGGCCGGCCCGCCTTGGTCGTGGGTTTCGCCGCCGAGACTGACGACGTGATCGCCCATGCAACCGCCAAGCGGGCGCGCAAGGGCTGTGACTGGATCGTGGCCAATGACGTTAGCCCGGCGACGGGGATCATGGGCGGGGCCGAGAACGCGGTTGTGCTGATCACGGACCAGGGCGCCGAGGAATGGCCGCGCATGGGCAAGGACGCGGTGGCCGCGCAGTTGGCGGAACGGATTGCGGCGGCTTTGGCCGGGTGACCGGCCCATTGCAGGTGCACGCAGTTGGAAAACGAGGGGGCAGCGATGGTGGCAATTCGGGTGATCCGGGAAGACGGGGCCGATCCGGCGGTTGCATTGCCGTCTTATGAAACGGCCGGTGCCGCCGGTGCGGATGTGCGGGCCAACCTGCCGGATCGGGGCAAAATCGTTCTGATGCCCGGAGAGCGCGCCTTGGTGCCGACCGGCCTGCGGATCGAGATACCGGATGGATATGAGGCGCAGGTCCGCCCACGCTCGGGGCTTGCCTTGAAACATGGGATCACGCTGCCCAACGCGCCGGGCACGATCGACAGCGACTATCGCGGCCCGCTGGGGGTGATCGTGCTGAACGCGGGGCAGGACCGGTTCGAGATCGCCCATGGCGACCGGATCGCGCAGCTGGTCGTCGCGCCGGTCGTGCAGGCCCGGTTCGAGCTGACCGGCCGCCTGCGGCAGACGGAACGCGGAGCCGGTGGGTTCGGTTCCACCGGGCGCAGCTGATGCTGTTGGTCTTGATTCTGGCTGCGGGGCTGTGGGGGCTGGGCTATCTGACCGGCGCATCCCGAACCGCGCGATGGGTCTCGATTCTGGTTCTCCTGGCGGGAGTCGTGCTGTCGCATCTGGTGCTGCCCGATGGGCACCCGGTCCGTCTGGCCACCGGCGGGTCGGCCGCGATGTGGTTGATTCTGGTGGGGGCGGTGGCTTTGGTGACGGGGTATGGCGCGATCGTGAAAGCGTTGCGCCGTCGTGCCCATTCGGTGCAGGCCGAGCCTGCGCCCGCCCCCGCCGGGCAGTTCAGCCTGACCGAACTGGAACGCTATGCCCGTCACATCGTCCTGCGTGAGTTGGGCGGACCGGGCCAAAAACGCATGAAGACGGCGCGCGTGCTGGTGATCGGCGCCGGGGGGCTTGGCGCGCCGGCCTTGCAATACCTGGCGGCCGCGGGTGTCGGTACGATCGGGGTGATCGATGACGACGTGGTCGAAAACGCCAACCTGCAGCGGCAGGTGATCCATCGCGATACCGACATCGGCATGCCCAAGGTCTTCTCCGCGCAGCAGGCGATGGAGGCGCAGAACCCCAACGTCATCGTGCGCCCCTATCACCGTCGTCTGACCGAGGAGATCGCCGCCGAGCTGTTTTCCGACTATGACCTGATCCTCGATGGAACCGACAATTTTGAGACCCGGTATCTGGCCAATCGCACCGCCGTGGCGCTGGGCAAACCGCTGATCTCGGGCGCGCTGTCGCAGTGGGAGGGGCAGCTGAGCGTGTTTGATCCGGCCAGCGGCGCGCCCTGCTACCAGTGCATCTTCCCCGAGGCTCCGGCCCCGGGTCTTGCGCCCTCTTGCGCCGAGGCCGGGGTGATCGGGCCGCTGCCCGGCGTGGTGGGCGCAATGATGGCAGTCGAGGCGATCAAGGTGATCGCCGGTGCCGGTCAGGCCCTGCGCGGCGAGATGCTGATCTATGACGCGCTTTACGGTGAAAGCCGCAAGATCACCCTGTCACGGCGCGCCGATTGCCCCGTCTGCGGGCAATTGGGCTGAGAGCACCCGCTCCAGAAACCTGGCGTCCGCCTCTGGACGATCCTTGCCGCTATTCCTAGCTTGACGCTCAAAGGAGTATTCGATGAGCAACCCGATCCTGTCCGACTGGACGACCCCGTTTGAAATCGCGCCTTTTGCCGAGATCTCGGATGATGACTTCGCCCCGGCGCTCGAGCAGGCGCTGCAGGCGCATACCGACCAGATCGCGGCGATTGCGGCTAACCCCGAACCGCCAAGCTTTGCCAACACGATCGAGGCGCTCGAGGCCGCCGGTGAAGGTCTGAGCAAGGTTCTGTCGGTATTCTACACCGTGGCCGGAGCCGACAGCAATCCGGCGCGCGAGGCGCTGCAGCGCGACTTTTCGCCCAAGCTGGCGGCCCATTTCGCGGCGATCTCGTCGAACAAGGCCCTGTTCCAGCGGGTGGCGGACCTGTGGGCGCAGCGGGACGACCTGGGCTTGACCGAGGAACAGGCGCGGGTGCTGATGCTGACCCATCGCGGCTTTGTCCGCTCGGGGGCGGCCCTGCAGGGCAAGGCGGATGCCCGCATGCAGGACATCAAGGCGCGTCTGGCCAGCCTTGGCACCGCCTTCACCCAGAACCTGCTGGCGGACGAGCGCAACTGGTTCATGCCGCTTTCCGAGGATGATCTGGACGGGCTGCCCGATTTCGTGATCGACGCCGCGCGGGCCGCGGGCCGGGAAAAGGGGGCGGATGGCCCTATCGTGACCCTGTCGCGGTCGCTGATCGTGCCGTTCCTGCAATTCTCGCCCCGGCGCGACCTGCGCGAGAAGGCCTATCGCGCCTGGACGGCGCGTGGGGCGAATGGGGGTGAAACCGACAACCGCGACATCGCGGCCGAGATCCTGAAGCTGCGCGAGGAACGCGCCCGGCTGCTGGGCTATGAGAATTTCGCGGCCTTCAAGCTGGAGACTGAGATGGCCCGCAGCCCCCAGCGCGTGCGCGAACTGCTAATGCAGGTCTGGACCCCCGCCAAGGCCCGCGCCGAGGCCGATGCCGCGGTGCTGACGCAGATGATGCAGGCCGACGGCATCAACGGTCCGCTCGAACCGTGGGACTGGCGCTATTATGCTGAAAAGCGCCGCAAGGCCGAGCATGACCTTGATGAGGCGGCGCTGAAGCCCTTTCTGCAACTGGACCGGATGATCGAGGCCGCGTTTTCTTGTGCCAACCGTCTGTTCGGGCTGGAGTTCGCGCCGCTGGATGTGCCGCTGTATCATCCCGATTGCCGGGCCTGGGAGGTCACCCGAAATGGCCAGCATGTGGCCGTTTTCATCGGCGACTATTTCGCGCGCGGCTCGAA
Organism: Ruegeria sp. BHSB172; assembly: GCF_059613165.1. Lineage (NCBI taxonomy): Bacteria > Pseudomonadati > Pseudomonadota > Alphaproteobacteria > Rhodobacterales > Roseobacteraceae > Ruegeria > Ruegeria sp. BHSB172. The sequence continues at coordinate 1,003 of NZ_JBXWRZ010000025.1, read as the reverse complement.
ACGGTCTGGCGCATGGTGCAGCGCGATGCGGGCGCAGGCCAAGTTTCCCAAGGTGCAGACGCCGATTGTCATCAACGTGTGCAATTTCGCCAAGGGTGACCCGGCCCTGTTGTCCTATGACGACGCGCGGACCCTGTTCCACGAATTCGGGCACGCCCTGCATCAGATGCTGTCGAACGTGACCTATGAAAGCATCTCGGGCACCAGCGTCGCGCGGGATTTCGTCGAGCTGCCGAGCCAGCTGTACGAACATTGGCTGGAAGTGCCAGAGGTGCTGGCCCAGTTCGCGACCCATGCCGAAACCGGTGAGCCGATGCCGCCCGAGATGCTGGAAAAGGTTCTCGGTGCGGCCAATTTCGATCAGGGCTTCCAGACGGTGGAATATGTGGCCTCGGCGCTGGTCGATCTGGCCTTTCACGAAGGTCCGGCTCCGGCCGATCCGATGGCGCGGCAGGCCGAGGTTCTGGCCGAGATCGGGATGCCGCATGCGATCGGGATACGCCACGCGACCCCGCATTTCGCGCATGTCTTTGCCGGGGACGGCTACAGCTCGGGCTACTACAGCTATATGTGGTCCGAGGTCATGGACGCGGATGCCTTTGCGGCCTTTGAAGAGGCCGGCGGTGCGTTCGACCCCGAAAAGGCGCGGGCGCTGGAAGAACACATCCTGTCGACCGGCGGCTCGAAAGAGGCCGAAGATCTGTATCTGGCGTTTCGCGGTCGCTTGCCGGGCGTTGATGCCTTGCTGAAAGGGCGGGGCTTGATCGCGGCGTGACCGACCGGTTGCGCCCCGCCGCGCGCTGCCCATTGCGGGCCGGGCGACGGACCAAGTGAGATTGGCATGCGGCGCTGTTCCGGCGCCGTCAGTAGCCCAGGTCGCGATCGACCAGATGCAAAAGCGACTGTCCGGCTTCGTTGCGTCGGATGTTCTCGCAGATGACCTGGGCTGCGGTCTCGGGCCGGGTTTCCGAGGCGATATGGGGCGTGACCGTCACGTTCGGAT